>JAUYMX010000063.1 GCA_030699345.1 Methylococcaceae bacterium | reverse complement strand
GAACGGCTGGCTGTCACCTGCATGCTTGGTAAGATTAACGGCTCATCCGCACTGGCAGTCATCATCTGTAAAACAACCGATGAACTCACCACCACGTTAGCCAATCTGCTTTGCATCGGCGCTTTTGATGTTGAGTTGACTGCTCTCGTTATACCAAACAGACTTAGGCGCGAAAATCCTTTTGCCGCCGCTTGCCCGCACACATCAAGCCCGCCAAAGCCGGTGCCATCAGCAAAAATGCTGAAGGCAACGGTACGGTGGTAACCGGCGCAGACAGCGTGATGGCAGACAGGGTATTGCCACCGGCATCGACTAAGGCATTGAGATCAAGCTGCAATAGACTGGTACCGGCATTGAGCACATCGAAAGTAACCGTCGCCAGGTTAAAGCTATCTGCTTGCAGCGTGTTTAAATCCTCAACTGTATCGCCAGAGAGTTCAAACAGATTAACAATGCCAGCCCCAGCTAATTCGAAGATGGTGGTTGATCCTAAGCTTGCTAAATCCAGTTGATTACCCAACGCCGCATCACCAAACACGACCCCGGTAAATGACAAATAGCTGGGATCAAAACTTAAATTAACATCGTAGCCACTTAAAGAAGGTGCCGCCCCTGAAGCCAAGCCTGAGATGCCAATATCGACATTGACGGAATTGCCGGTTTGGCTGATCCGGGTAATGCTCAGAAAGAGACTGGTAGGGTTAAAAGTAGAAGCTACGCTTGCTTGCGTGATGCCGGTCAGCATTAGCAGTGTTGCCAATATGAATAGTCTGATTTTGTTTGTGATCATCTTTTAAAGTCTCTCAACAATATGATTTACTGAACTACACAGCGCAACGCGGCCTGGTGCATAACAAGGTCTGCTTTCTAGCATCCAGGGCATTAATCACCCCGTTTTTGTCCAGGTCTTTAGGATCGCTTGCCCCGGATGCCGGTTTGTTTCTGGCTGCAATGACTTGGCTAACGTCAAATTGATCGACATCGCGGTCGCCATCTATATCGCCCAGCACCGCAATGTTTTCACAAGAATCAGGGACGTGGTTGCTGTTGGTGTCGCCGCTTAGACGTTGCTGAATATCCAGGACATCGGAGCGTTTGTTGCCATTACAGTCAGGGAAGATGTTCAGGTAATAAACATCCTGCTCGCCGTTAAAGGTGCCGGTATAAGCGATATGCGCGCCATTGGCATCAGACAACATTTGGGTATAGTCGCCGATTTTATCGGCCGGTCTTTCTTCACCATTGATAAAGCTATAAGGCAGATGGGTATTGAAGAGAGGGGTTACCGCCTGGTTTTTACTCCAGGTCAGCCCGCCGTCCCAGGAATAGGTGTAGTAAAGCTGTGAAAAACGATACGGCGCAACGCCGGTGCCGTTACGGGTATCGTACCAAACCGCGTCAATACGGGAATTGGGCGCGACGCTCAACATTGGAAACCACTGAAATGAACTGGCGCTCGGGTTATCGTCGTTGAGTCGAATCGGCGCCGACCAGGTGTCGCCACCGTCGGTACTGCGCACGAAATTGACGTTTAACGGATCGCTACCGGGTAACCAATCATAAGGCACCACATGCGCCAGCATGTAAATATTGCCGCGCATCGGCCCGACTGATTGGTCGGTTGCTATTTGTACGTCGCCATCACCGCCCAGGGCATTTGGCAGCTGCAATTGCTCAGAAAGCATCATCACCGAGTTACCGCCCATATTGATTTTTTGGGCGGAAAAAGTGGGTGATGCCTCCGGATCCTTGGCGTTGCCGGACTTTAAGAAATAATGCCCGCGTCGCACAACACCCAGCGCATTGATAGATAAAAACGATTCATCCACCCCGGACAGATAAACGTCACCGTCAGGACCTACCGCAAGTCTGCCAAAGCCAAAATTGGCAACCGGTAATGCGACATCCGGTTCCTGATAACTAATGCCGCCATCCGTCGAACGAATGAAATACTTGGGCACATAGTTGGGATCAGGATTCGGGAAACTGGTGCGCCGCCAGGTGCTGTAGATAATGCCGTCACTAGGTCCACCGGTTTTATCGATGGCGAGCCAGTTTTTGTCACCATTAAACTGAAATACCGGTTCCGACCAGTTCACGCCGCCGTCGCTGGATTTAAATACCGACGTCCGGTCTTCACCGCCTAAACCTAATGATTGGTAATAAAAATTACCGTCGGCATCGACATCCAATACCGGATCGGTGCGGGTTTGCCCTGGTAATGCCGGGAGCCTGGTGTTGCTCCAACTCATGCCGGAATCAAAACTAACGCCAACGCCACCATATTTCACTGCTGTTGGTGGAGAATCGAACAGGCGCCAGCCTATAACGATATTGGCCGGGTTAAGCGGATTAATGGCGATCGTGGGCTCGTTGCCTCGGTCGCCTGGAATGTTTTGCCCGAAGACATCGATATTGATCTGATGACTGTTGTAAGAGCCCAAGTTAACGACAGGGGCTGGCGCGGCCTGTAAGGTAGATATTGCTAAAGACGCTAACAACAGGCTACTGAATCGAGCACTTTGCGTTAGCTGATTATTTTTCAGAGCTCGAATCGGCTTAGTCATGACACAGTCTTTGTTTTAGAACGGCTGCTGACGACGAGTCCGGCTAAGCCGCTAACGAACAACCAAGCGGCTGCAGGCACCGGTACCACAGTGGTTTGAAAGCTGAACGTGCCGATGCGCGCATCACTCAAGCGTGCGTCTGTGGCACCCAGATGATCGAAGCCCCAGCCAAAGCCCAAATTGCCGTTTATCGTCAGGCTGTCACCAACCAGCAGAGTGGTCACATCGAATAACTCAAATGCACCCGCATCAAAACCGATGTGGTTGGTAATAATCCAGCCGGAGCGGCCAGATGTGCGGCCTTCTTCTGTTGGGTCATATTCCAGGGTCATATCGCCTAGCAATACACGATTACTGGGCGGCGCCACATCGACCCGCCAACGTGTTACCCCGCCCAGGCCGATACTGCCGGTGGCTGTGCCCAACAAATCGTTGGGATCGAATGAAAAATCGGTCGCTCTATTTTGACGACCTCCCGGATTTGCAGTGATAGTTGAGCCGTTGACGGCATATTGAAGCCCGACTGCGGAAATTTCATCGGACTCGAGGTCATAAAGATCGGGCGTGTTGTCCGACCTCAACTGGGCAAACGTTTTTGATGCGGCAGACGCGTCATAAAACTCTTCCAAATACAGGGATGGCCTGCAGCACACCGGAAAATCGACAGTAGGCGCATCGGGAAAGTTGTCTGTATCTACCCCGGCGATGATGGCGTCCCGGTTTAAATTCAGGATCAGCGCGCCACCGCTTACCGTCGCAGCTTGCGTAGTTGTTGAAAGAATCGCACTGAAAACGATAGCTGCGCTGATAGTAAATACCGGGCTAACAATTGGATGTTTTTTTATATTCATGATTTTTCTCTTGTCGTGTGATGTTATCGCTTGCGGCTTGCGATGCCCGCAAAACCAATTAATCCGCTGATAAATAACCAAGCAGCGGCTGGAATGGGGACTGTCGACACGTGTCCGCAACCGGCGTAGGAACCGGCGCCCAGACAAAAGCCGCCGACATTGTTAAGGGAAGCGCCTTGCAGCATGCCGCCGTTTTCCGGCGACATCAATAAATCGCCGCTCAAGCGCCAGTTGTTAGCATCGGTAAAAGCAATGCTTAAATTACTGAAGTCGTATACCGCCATGGTGAAGTAAATGTTGTTAGCTAAATACCAACCCGTGCGGCCCTGATCTTGTCTGGCAATATCAAACTGAACGGAAAAATCGCCGTTTACCAAGCCGGCGCCGCTGGGTGGCCAATTCGGTGCATAGAAACCTTGCAAGCCAGTCATGCCAATTTTGGCGCCCGCAACACCAGAAAAAGTGTCCGAATCGATGCTGAAGTTGGCGGAAGTCGCTTTGACAAAGCGCTGATTGGCTTGGTTAGTTGGATCAGTGCCAATAGCGGTTAAATTGAAAACCCGATTAACTGCCGAAATTTCCGTGGTACTGAGCTGGCCGATAAAATGATCACCGCTATTTGTTAGCGTAGTGTGATCGGATGCGGCGTTATCCCAAAAGCTGGATAGATAATAACCACCAGCGTAAGGCGCCAGCGCGTTGCGATCGAGATTCATGGTGAAGGTGCCATTGGTTGGCGCATTCAAAATCGTTGCATTGGCACTGGTGCATACCAGCATTAAATTGATAACTGTTGCCCATAGCAATGAGCTTGCATGGGTGTTTTTTCTAGTTGTAGTGCTCATAACATCCTCGCGAGTACTGCTTGGAAGATTGCAAAATGAAACCTCTCCTTAGTCGTCAGGAGCCAACATAGGCGGCACAATATGCTTGTGTCTAAGGAGAATTTAGTTGACTGACGCTAGCTATGGCTTGCGTCAGTCTGTTAGCAAGTTAGGCGGCAAGCGTAGATTTTCTACGTGCAATGCCTAGCAGCCCAAACATGCCACTGACAAACATCCATACTGCAGCGGGCACCGGCACAGCTGCTGGTGCTAAGTTGAATGTGCCAACTACGGCATTGGTATTTGCACCAGTCAAGCCTGCCCATAGGCCGGTCCATTTAAGATTGCCGCTCAGTAGCAATTCGCCATTGCCGTTAACGGATTCAGAGACGTCAGTCAATTTCAAAAAGTTTTGGGATTGAAAACCAGTGTCAAAGGTAACAATGTTCCAAATTCCACCCGTTTTTTGCACTCTAAAGTCGTAAGGGGTTAAAGCGCCACTGCCGCCGGCACTGGTTAGTAACCAAGCACCGCTTAAACCAATCTGGCCTGATGATGTATTGCTCGCATCCATAGTAGTTGCTTGCTCAGTTCTGCCATAAGGGCCTATCGCAGGATAACTATTGGTTGTAGTGTTGGTGTTAACTGAAAAATCCATCGCTGTGCTACCCGTGGTTGATAGCGTAGTACCGCCTGCTGTAGATCCAGTGATACCGACTAAATTATCACTCGGCCCCCAATGTTTTGCCACGATCCAGCCATTCGGATAGCCAGCGGGTACATTTACTGACGATGCAGCAAAAGCAGTATTGTTAATGGTAATGGTGGCGTTGCCGGTAACTAGGGCAGCATTAGCGGCTGGGGCCAACATGCCAGTTAATGCCATAACACCAGCTGTTGCCGCCAATTTAAAGCTATTGTTTTTCAATGGACTCATTGTTTTTCCTCAGTAGATTTTGGTTAAAGTGAAGCTACAAGGCGCAAGTTCGCTTACCGCTCTTAATGTAAAAAGCGTTAAAAGATCAGTGTTCAAACCAGTTACTTGCAGGCAACCCAGCTGTCTTGGCTTAGCAAGACCTGTGGCTTTCCGAATCCGTCTTGCGGCGGAGGTGGCGGGGTGTCGAAATCCTGTCGACATCACTCCTATCCATGAGTGACGCTATCTCCTTGGTAGTTCCTAAAGCGTTAAAGTCTCTGTCATCTAAACTCAGTACTTCACCGAAATGTTGACATACGCTGCAGGTCCTGCAGCTGGTGCAGTGCGTCCGGCGAAATAGTTGTAGGGTTGAAAATAGTCTTCGCCAGTTAAGTTTTTGATTGTGGTTGCCAGCTTGAAGTGTTTGGTTTCATAGGCGATGGCGGCGTCAAAAGTGTGGTAACCGTCGGTTTTGAACAAGTTGTTGTTAGACAAAAAAGCGCCTGAGCGCAGATAAACCCCAAACCCGACGCTTAACCCTTTAAGTGCTTCCTGCTGAAAACGGTAATTAGCCCAAAGCCGTCCGGAGTTTTCCGGAACCATGGCAACGCTGTTGCCGACCGGCACACCTGCCAGATTGTCGGTAAAGCGAGCTTGGGTATAGGCATAGTTGGCAAGTACACCAACGGCATCGCTGGGTTGCCAGATCGCATCTGCCTCAAAGCCTCGAGAACGCTGCTGCCCGGCGGCGATTGAGCCAAAACCTGTGGCCACGGCAACATGACTTCGATCGATTTGATACACGGCCAGTTGCCCGGTGAGCTGGCTTGAAAAATCGAATTTGATGCCGGTTTCGAGATGTTTCGATAATTCCGGCAAAGGCGTGTCGATAAAATTAACGAACGGTTGACCGCGCATACCTTCGCTGTAACTAGCAAACACGGCAATGTCGTCAGTCACATCAAAGACACCGCCAACACGCGGTAAGGGTCGAAGTTGTGCAGTTTTCGAATTGATACCGGTGGACGATTTATAGTCGATCTCTACAGCCCCAAGCCTGAGGCTGAGCAGTTGATGAAAGCGCTTATAAAACGTGCTTTGCATTTGCACATAGCCGCCGTAAGTGGTGTTTTTCACAAAGGTATTATTGATGCCGGGGGACGGTTCGCTGTAGTCCGCCGAAAATGCCGGTGCTGTTAAATCAACCATCGCCACGCCTAAACCGAGTGGCCCGAAGTCGCCGTTAATAAAGCCGTCGTCATCCAGTTCGCTAAAGTCAGCACCCAACAAAAAGGTGTTTTCGGTGGCGCCGATATTGACTTTGGCTACGGCATTGCCGAGCACGCTAAGTTCATTCTGCTGTTGATACAGCTCAGCATTGGCCAACGTCCACGTTGACGGGGCCAGTAACGGTACATCGGCAACAAAGCCATCTGCGCCAAACAAGGATTGCACTTTTTGGTCAAACTCGGATTCAGCGTAGCGGGCCTTAACATTTACCGACCATATTTTGTTGATCTTATGATCCAGAGATCCCCAAACGCCATCGGCATTAGAGTAGCTATCGGTGATACCGATAGGATCAATAAAGGTTTTAGGGCGAATGCGAAAATCGCCAGCTATCGTTCCGGTTGCGGGTAAGCCCTGATAATCGGGCTGTTGCCAGCGTGAAACTTTGCCTTGCAACGTCAAGGTAGTCGTATCGTTATTGGTGAGCGTTAATGCAGGATTGATATTAAAGCGCTCGGTTTCGATCACATCGACATGACTTTGCGAATTGGTGTATTCGCCAGTAACGCGGAACAGCACCGTATCGTTAAACGGTTGATTCCAGTCGAAATAAGATTGGTAAAAATCATAACTGCCGATTTTGATGCCAGCTTCGCCAAACGCATTCAGCTTCGGCAATTTAGAAAGCACATTGACCATACCGCCGACCGGCGAACCGGAGCCGCCACTGTAAAGTATGGCATTGGACCCTTTCAGCACTTCGATTTTGTCGATATTAACAAGGCTTTCCCGGTCGCCTGGATTGTAATATTGATTAAAACCGTCGGTCGTTTGTTCAGCCCTAAAGCCGCGAATCAGGGTGCCTTCGATAACCGGCGTATACAACACATTACGCGGAACCACACCGCTGACATTAGTGAGCATTTCACTAACAGTAATGTTTTGCTGATCGTTCATCAGGGCGCGCGGGATGACCTGAATGGATTGGGGAATTTCTTTGATCGGCGTGTCTGTTTTGGTGGCCGTAATGGCGTTAACTACTTGATAAGATGTTGAGTCATCCCCTTCTTCACCCGTCACTGTCATGGTTTGCAAGGTGACCGGTGCGACGGCTGTAACAGGCTTAGCGTTATTTCCCGGCGCTTTGTTTTTATCATCCCGGTTTTTATCATCCTGGGCGGGTTTCAGCGTTGAATCCGCGGCGCTGAGCCGTTCTAGCGTCACGGTATGTTCGTCAACAAATCGATACGTTACGCCGCAGTCTTGTAGCAATTGCGTTAACGCCTGTGCAGACGTCATATTGCCTACTAACGACTTGGCATTGCAGCCGCGCACCATGTCCGAGTTAAATATCAGTTCCAAACCAGCATCGGCAGCAAAACGCATCAGGGCATTATTTAATGATTGCGCAGTAATATTGAAATGCTGAGTCGCACCATTCGCTAAAGCGTTTTCAATCATTAACGTTCCGCCCAGAATTGTTGAGGTCAGTACCCATATTGCGAAATGCCCTGTGTGGTTGGCTTTTAATTTCTTCAAAAGTAAGTTCCAGTCTTTGAAAAAATCACTTCTTAATAGGTAAGCCGTTCGACATCGAAAATCGAACACCAAAAAGTGAAAATATTTTTTGAATGCCACTAAAAACGTCGCGATTGCGTGTTAGTGGGTTAGATTTTTATGTATTTGCAGTGCGGGGAACCTCGATAAACTCAGTACCCACAGGGCATAAATGCGAGCTGTAGGTGCGAATTCATTCGCACTATGCGGATAAATCCGCACCTACCCGGTCTTGCCTAGTCGTCAAAAATAGGCAACCTCGAAAAACCCTGCACTTCGATAAACTCAGTACGAACGGGCCTCTACAAATCAATGCGTTCCGTTCGTGGTGAGCAAATTCGGCGGCATGGCGTTACCAAGAAACAGACGCTGTTTGAGGCGATTTTTAATTTCATTGCCCGCTTGTAAGCAGTTGATTTTTTAAGCATAAAAAAGCTGTTTCTTGAGAGCTTGTCGAACCATGATCCGAATGGGTTTTTCGAGGTTCCCTGGGGTATCCATGAATTGCCTGCAGTTAGCTTCGGCTCCACTCAGCCAACGGTAATCAGGGTTAATGCGCCATCAACGATGCAGCAACACCCACCAAGGCCCTAAGCGGGTTTCTTGCAGGTTTAAGGCATTAACAACTGAGCTAAGCACTTCCTCAGGTTTATCGAGGGAAAAAACGCCGGTAACACGAAGGTTTTTGAGCTTTTCATCCGCTAGAAATACGCGCCCGACTCGGTAACGGCCAAGCTCATCGAGCAACTCGCCTAAGGGACGATCGTTGATAAACAAGCGTTGTTGCTGCCAGGCACTGGTTTGACTTAGTTCAACCGTTTCCGGTTTGGTCAGCGCGCTTCCTGAACGGTAACTAAGTTGTTGCCCTTGCTGCACCTGGATACTGCCGGGATTAACTGCCTCAGATTGCACACTCGCCGATACGGCATGTTCCTGGACGGTGACACTGACTTTACCGGAGCGCTTGTATACTTCAAAGACAGTACCCAACGCCCTGACCATCAGGCCGTCCGACACCACTTGAAACGGACGCTGAATATCTTTGGCAACGGTAAAACGCGCCTGCCCGTAATGCAAGGTAATCTGCCGCACCGACGCGTTAAAATCGACTGACACCGCACTGTTGGTATTAAGCAGCAACTGACTGCCGTCAACCAGTTGGACAACACGCAATTCACCGGTTTCGGTGTGATAGTCGCTCAAATAATTATCCAGCCAGTGTGCTTGTTTGGGCATTACCAGCAGGACAACAAAAAGCCATACCGCTGCCATTGCCAGTGTCGCAACAAGCCAGCGACGGTAAGGTTTGGCGGCTGAGCGTTGCGGAGGTAGTTTAACTATTGGCGCATTGTCTTGAACTTGAATCGGGGCTGATGTATCGGACGCAGGGCTTTTTGCCGCCAATACCAAATCGCTAAACAAATTTTCCGCTGATGCGAAGGCTTCAGAATGCGCGTGATCTTGGGCCAGCCATTCTGCGAACGCGACCATTTCAGTCTCGCTAAAATCATCGGCACGCAGTCGCACCAGCCAGTTGATGGCTTGCTGTTGCAACAACAGCGCAGATGCTTCTTGGGAAGAAAGTGCCATTAACCGATTCCAGGGTAACTGAGTGTTCTTACACTATAAGCCGTGCGACTAATCAATATGACCACCAATAAATGCCGGGAACGCATCAGCTTAATTACCCACTCGCTGGGCGCAATGCGCCAATGCCCGCGTCAAATGCTTACCGACCATCGATTTTGAAATACCCATGCGTTCGGCTATTTCGGCGTATGACAAGCCATCAACGCCATGAAATAAAAAAGCAGTGCGACAATCGACCGGCAATTCAGCCAACGCCGCCTGTAATGCACTTAAGCGTTGGCGTGCAATGACTGTTTGCTCAGGTCCGGCGGCGGCACTTGGGATACTGTCGATACAACTATCGAACTCAATCTCAGCAGCATGATGACGATTTCTGACCGTGTTTTTACGGTGATAATCAATCGCCAATTGCACCGCGATATGGAAAGCCAGAGCACGTGCATTATCGGGGGGATTTTCTTGGGCCGCTTGATACAAACGCAGATAAGTTTCATGCGTTAAGTCAGCGGCAGTTTCTGCACACTTCACCCGCGCCGTTAGAAAGATTCGTAAATCTTCGGCAAGCGATTCAGTCCAAAACAAGGCATTATCGGCAGAATCGAACGACTGGGTAAGTGCTTGCATAGTGTGATTACAAAGGCTGACTTATCAACGTGAACAAGAAGCGGCTAAAAACATGATGATCCATTGCAAATTTATGGCTTAAATAAAGCTCTAGTCAAAAAACACAGCTTACAAAGAAAAATTGTAATCGAATTGTCCGCTATGCACTTATGATAATCACTCGCGGCGCATAATTCATTGGTGGTGCGCTACGACAATTATTATCACCTTAAAGGAGATTGTTATGGCTACCATTTATTTTGCGACCAACCGTAATCCCAACAATGCCCAGACCCCAACCGATTTTGGCAGCGGTTTTTCTACTACTGACCTGGGCGATCTGCGTTTTGGTCAGGCAGAAGTCAACAAAGGCAAATTGGCTACTAAGTCGATCAAGGTCTTGCCGGA
>JAUYMX010000062.1 GCA_030699345.1 Methylococcaceae bacterium | reverse complement strand
CTTGCGAAAGGCCACTGCTTTGCCAGGCAGTGATGTGGCTAAGCCAATGGACTGATAATGTCATGATCTATCCTCTTCAAAAAATGTAGAGGATGACGTTTTTTTTCGGTCAGAAAATACGGTTTTAACGGACGATTACAGCCCAACGAGTAGCTTTTGCACTTGAACTTAGAGCCTCAAAAAACGAGTATCAGGTTGGATTGATTGATGCGAAGTTTTCTCCATGGCAAGATGCCAAAATAATAGGCAGAACTCTCAACCGAGAAAAAGCGCTTACTCATCCGCTAGTTAAAGAAGCATTCCACGTCACCGATCACATGGTTATATACGACACACCAATCCGTGATTATCTAAATACCAACAATTAATAAACATGACTAACAACGAAATACTTGATGCCCTTAAGACTTTTCGCGATACGCCAAAATTTCGTTGCACAGAACCACAGTTTCGTATCCTCAGCCCTTCGCCAGCATCGGTTACCCAACCTTTGGAGAAAGCCCTCAATGACTGCGCTAGCGAGCTCCCTTCAAATATAAAGCGTGGTGCGCCGCCAGAATTGTTGAAATCGTGCATTGCGGCTTCACTTAAGTCCGTTCAGAAGCCCTTCGACACGGAGGATCGTGAATATTTAGCATACTATTACAATCAGCTTGGGCAATGCGTCAACATTGAAGTTGGCTCAATGATAAATCGCTGGCTATATGGATTCTTGCTATCAACGTTGTTAAGGTTATTTAATCGTGCTTAACCAAATGATGAACAACGCTTTCTGCTTACATGTTAGACAATAGACTTTAATTCCGGGTGGGCAAAAAAAGCGTGGCTACCTACTAAACTGACCTATCCCCCCTAAAATGGCGCTTAAGCGAGACAATCTCTATCGCTCTTGCACCTTGTCTCCAAGTTAACTTTATTTTGTCGCGGTAGGATGGGCTGAGGTACGAAGCCCATCAATCGAGTTCGTATTCTCAATCAAATTCCGCCTGAGCCTATTCCCCTCGTCCGTAATGCAACGCTAACCAAATAGTCGGCTGCTTTGGATCAGTCCATTCAACTCGATGTCGCATATGGCTTGGTAGATGCAGGTAATCGCCGGGCTTTAGCAAAACCAGCTCGGGCTCATTTTCAATACGCAGGCATGCCGATCCTTGCAGCAATACTACCCATTCCGGCCAGTCTTGGTCGTACCATTCGCCTGCCGGTGTGGCATGCGCGTGGGAGATGATGCGTTCCAGGCGGAGACCGGGCGTTTCCAGCAATGTTTCAAAATTCTCTTCAGTTGTTGATTTGGGGAGCTGTTCGAATAGATTGGCTTTTTTAATCATGTGCTTGCTCCCAAGCTGAATTAGTGAGTTTGTCTAAAGTTAAGCCGACATGGTTCGACATGCTCACCATGAACGGCTTAACGCCTTGTAGCTAGAGGAATTTTATTGCAAGATTGCCGCAACCAGCCGTTTAGTTTTATTTTGCACTCAACAGCGGCGTTATAACATCTGGAGACACTCATGACCTTGTACCCTTGGCTGATATTGTTAAGCACTTTGCTGTTTGCGCCGTTGTCTCAGGCCAAAGCGTTAACTCCGGAACAAGTACCGGAGCCGCTAAAACCCTGGATTGCCTGGGTGCTGCAGGATAATCCCGAGCTGGCGTGCCCGTTTATTTATAACAGTGTCGAGCAAAAGCGCTGTAGCTGGCCGACCCGGTTGACGCTGGATTTGCAACCCACGAAAGGAAACTTTGCCATCACCTGGAAAGTTTATCAGGATAGCTGGATCAGCTTACCGGGCAATCACGAGCATTGGCCGCTCAACGTTAGCGCTAATAACAAAACCGCGCTGGTGATGGATAAAGACGGCGTGCCGTCGATAAAACTGGCGCCGGGACTTTACCAAATCAGCGGTGAATTTTTCTGGGACAGTCTGCCGGATAATCTGCAAATACCCGACGATACCGGTTTGATCAGTGTGCAAGTCAATGGCCGAGTCATTGCGGCACCCGCCATTAAAGACGGTCAATTGTGGTTAAAGCAAAGCGAAACCGGACAAAGCAAAGCGGACGATAGCCAAAACAATCTGGACATTCAGGTGTTCAGAAAAATCAGCGATGACGTGCCCTTGCAAGTGTTAACCCGTATCGAACTGGAAGTATCCGGCCAACAACGCGAAATCCGTTTGGCCAAACCGATGCTGGATGATTTTATCCCCATGCAGTTGCAAAGCGCCTTGCCTGCGCGCCTTGAGCCCGATGGGCAGCTGTTGTTGCAAGTGCGTCCCGGTCATTGGCAGATTGACTTGCTCGCCCGGCATGTCAGTGAAATCAACACGCTTACCCTAAATACCGATAATCAGAATTGGCCTGACTCGGAAGTCTGGGTATTTGAAGCGCACCCCGCGTTGCGGATGGTGGAAGTTGCACAGCCCGCCGGTATTGACGCCAGCCAGACCAATCTACCGGAGGAGTGGAGAGCTTTGCCCGCTTATAAAATCGATCAAGGTCAGGCGATGAGTTTAAACGTCATTCGCCGCGGCGATCCGGAGCCCGAACCTAATCAACTTAATCTTAACCGGCAATTGTGGCTGGATTTTTCCGGCACAGGCTATACCGTCAATGACCGGATTACCGGCACCATGACTCGCGATTGGCGCTTAAATGCCTTATCGCAAACTCAATTGGGCCGCGTGACTCTGGATAATAACAATCAGTTGATTACCCGCCAAGGCGATAAACAGGGCGTTGAAGTCAGAAAAGGCCACATCAATTTGGATGCCGACAGCCGGATCGAAGGAGATGTTAGTGACTTGACTTCTGTTGGTTGGGAGCAAAATTTTCATAATGTGCGCGCAGAACTCAATTTGCCGCCGGGTTGGCGCTTAGTAGCCGCCAGTGGCGTCGATAATGTGCCGGACAGCTGGATTTCTCGTTGGACTTTGCTGGATTTATTTATGGTATTGATCGCGGCACTTGCGACCAGCCGTTTGTGGTCTGTGCCGTGGGGTGTGTTTGCGTTGATCACCTTGGCGTTGATTTGGCATGAGCCGGAGTCGCCGCATTTTGTTTGGCTCAATATTTTGGCCGCAACAGCGCTGGTCAAAGTACTGCCTGAGAATAAGTTTCTTAAGTTCATTCGCGGTTATCGCAATCTTTGCTGGCTGGCGCTCATCCTGATTACTGTGCCTTTTATGGTGGCGCAATTGCGCATCGGTCTATATCCGCAATTGGAACAAGCTTGGCAAGACATCGTGCCGCAACCTTATGCTGATTCTGCTTCAACTGAAATAGCATCAATGGCACCCGCAGCGGAACCGGCGGCGCCAATGGTGATGCAAGATCGGCAAATGCTAAGGAAAAAGGCTTATAGCATGGCGGAAAGCGTTGACAGTTCCGTCAACTTTGAACGCATTGCCCCCAAAGCCCGCGTGCAAACCGGCCCCGGGCTGCCGCAATGGCAATGGCATAAAGTGGTGTTGTCTTGGAATGGCGCGGTGGATGCTGGGCAGCAAGTGCATTTATGGCTACTGTCGCCGACCTTAACCCTACTGCTCAATTTTATCCGCGTTGGCTTGGTAAGCGTGTTAGCGTTGTTAATGTTTGGTGTGGCGGAGAAATTTATGTTCAAAATAAAACCAGTCGCTCCGCTGGCGTTGTGGCTGGTCTTACTACCCGCACTTTCGTTACCGAGCCATGACAGTTATGCTGACTTTCCCGATCAGGCACTACTTGATACTTTAAAAAACAAGCTGTTGGAAGCGCCGGACTGTCTGCCCAGCTGCGCGCAAATTTCACAAATGCAACTCAATATTAGCGGCCAAGAGATGACTATTGGCCTGCAAATTCATGCTCAACAGTCAGTTGCGGTGCCGTTACCGGCGGACATTGAGCAATGGTTTCCCAATCAAGTGCTGGTTGATGGCGAAAACGCTCAGGGTCTATACCGTGATGACAACGGCTTGTGGTTAAACCTAAGTGCCGGTCCGCATCAAGTAACGCTGGCGGCGCCAGCCCCGGCATTAAGCAAATTCACTTTGCCGTTACCGCTAAAACCTAAGGTCGTAAAACTGGTCAGTACCGGTTGGGACGTGGTGGGCTTGCAAGAAAACGGGGTGGCCGATGAGCAATTGCAATTTACTCGAGTGCAAGCGGCAGTATCGTCAAACAATCAAACCGATAAATCGGCCCTGGCTTCGGCGGTGTTGCCACCGTTTGTCAGGATTGAGCGTAGCTTGCAATTGGGCCTGGATTGGCGTGTGGTAACTCGCGTGATTCGGCTTTCTCCTGCCGATACTGCCGTGGTTCTTGCGGTGCCGCTATTGGTTGACGAGTCGGTAACCACGCCCGGCGTCCGGGTTAAATCCGGTAATGTCGACGTCAATATGCCTTCCGGCCAAGCGCTTATCGAATGGCAATCGACGCTGGAAAAAACCGACAAAATCGCTTTAACCGCCGCGCCAAACGACCATTGGATTGAAGTCTGGCAAGCCGACATCAGCCCCATCTGGCATCTGGAAACGTCCGGCATTGCCATGATGCATCTGGATAATACTGGACAATGGCTACCGGAATGGCATCCCTGGCCGGGCGAACAACTGACGCTGAACATTACCCGGCCGGACACCGTTGAAGGACAAACATTAACCATCGACAGCAGTAGCTTGAGTATTAAACCGGGGCAACGCAGCCAGGAAGCACAACTCAGCATCAGTCTGCGCAGTTCGCAAGGCGGTCAGCACAGTATTACTTTACCTGAGCAAGCCGCGCTGCAATCGGTCACTATCAACGGCCAAGCGCAACCGATTCGGCAAGAGGGCAGAAAACTCACCTTGCCGGTCAATCCAGGCAAACAAGACATTACGCTGAATTGGCAGCAAGCCACCGGCATCGCAGGCATATTAAACACCCCGGACGTTGATTTGGGTGTCGCCAGTGTTAACAGCCGACTGAACATCAGCTTAGGACAAGATCGCTGGGTATTATTAACGCTAGGCCCGCGTTTCGGACCGGCGGTTCTATTCTGGGGCGTGCTGCTGGTGATCGTGATTTTGGCTGTCGCGTTAAGCAAAATCCCGCTGACGCCTTTAAAACATTGGCAATGGTTTTTGCTGTTGCTCGGCCTTAGCCAAATTGCCATTGAAGCCGCCGGGCTGGTGATAGGTTGGTTGATGTTACTGGGCTGGCGCAAGCAAGTCGCCGATATTGAGTCGCGTTACTTCAATCTGTTACAAGTACTTATCGCTGGCCTGACATTGTTAGCGCTGGGCTTGCTGTTTTTGGCGGTCGAACAAGGCTTGTTGGGTTCGCCGGAAATGCAGATTACCGGCAATCAATCGTCCGCCTTCAACCTTAACTGGTATCAGGACAGAAGCGCAGCAACTTTGCCGGTTGCTACCGTAATCTCAGTACCGTTAATTGTTTATCGGCTATTAATGCTGGCCTGGTCGTTATGGCTGGCGGTGTCGTTGCTCAACTGGTTGAAATGGGGTTGGGGATGTTTCGCCAGTGGCCGTTTGTGGCTACCGAAGGTAAAGAAAATGACTCAAGAAGCCACGCCAACCACAGAAGATATTAAGCAAAACGATCAAGGCTGGTTTTGAGCATCTTCCGCTGCCAACAATTTTCTGTCCGCCAGCAACAGTCGGGCATGAAAATCTGCACCGATGGCTTGCTGTTCGGTGCCATGGCACCTGTTAAACCGGGTGATACCGTGCTGGACATCGGCACTGGCACCGGGGTGCTGGCGTTGTGTGCGGCACAATTGGGTGCTGCGCAAGTGACGGCAGTTGAAGTTACTCAAGAGGCTTATGAAGAAGCGGCGCTAAATTTCAGCAACAGTTTATGGGCGCATCGACTGACCGCCGTACATCAGGATATTCAAGCTTACGCCCAAGCCACTGATCGACAATACGATGTCATCATCAGCAATCCGCCGTTTTTTGCGCAGCACAGCAAAGCCGATGATGCCTTAAGAAATATTGCCCGGCATACCGATTGCCTGTCCTATGAAGATTTAATCGTAGCTGTGGATAAATGTTTGTCGCCAGACGGATTGCTTTACGTGCTGCTGCCAGTCCATGCCGCTCAGTCATTCTCAGATGAAGCGCACAAGGCTGGATTATTCTTGAATCGGCAAGTCAGTTATCGTGGATTTTCGCATTTGCAAGCAAAAGTAACTGCTCTGACTCTCAGCCGCTTAGCGACAAAGTGCGACATGGATGTCTTAACTATTTATGAATCAAAAAGTGTTTATACCGCCACAAGCACCCTCTATTTGCAGCCTTTTTTACTACGGTTTGCAATAACCATCCCCATTGCATCCCTTTAAATTGTCAAAAAATTAGCTACGCTAGGCATAGCTAAAAACAAATAATTTTTACAAAGAGGAAAGAAGAAGTGGATATTGCAACTTTGCTTGGTTTTGTATTGGGTATTGGCATTATCGTGGCGGCCATTATGACTGGCGGCCCGATCACGATGTTCATCGATGTACCCTCCATCTTAATTGTATTTGGAGGCACCTTTGGCGTTTCGTTAATGCGCGTACCTTTGGATGACTTTTTTCGTTCATTTGGCGTGGTAGGCCGTGCGTTTATGAATAAAAAAATCAACCCAACCATTTTAATCGAAGAGGCCGTTGCGCTTGCAGATACTGCCCGTAAAAGTGGACTGTTGGCGCTAGAGTCAGCTGAGGTGACAGATCCCTTTATGAAGAAAGGTATCAGGCTTTGTGTTGATGGCTGTTCTCCTGAGTTTGTCCGAGAAATGCTCCAACAGGACATTGACTTAATGGTTAGCCGTAACGAGGTTGGACAAAATATGTGGAAAGGTGTGGCTGATCTGGCACCTGCCATGGGCATGATCGGTACCCTGGTCGGCTTAGTGCAAATGCTGGCAAATATGTCCGACCCTGCCGCGATAGGCCCGGCAATGGCGGTAGCCTTATTAACCACATTATATGGGGCGATGATCGCTAACGTGTTCGCTTTACCGATGATAGATAAATTGGCCAGCGTGCTTAACTACGAAAAGGCCAATCGCCAACTTGCACTGAATTTTATTGTTAATTTGCAGGAAGGCACCAACCCGAAAATATTAAAAACGTTGCTGTATACCTATGTCTCAGAGAAAAAACGTAGTGAGGAATAACCATGGCTGATTGTCCTAAGTGTCCACCGGTAGGCGCACCAATGTGGCTGGCGACATTTGCCGATATGATGTCGCTATTAATGTGTTTTTTTGTGCTGCTGCTGTCGATGGCAAGCACCGAAGTGGTTAAATTTAAAGCGGTTGCCGACTCGATGAAAGATGCCTTTGGCGTACAGCGAGAGGTTCAGGTTGACCAAGTGCCAATGGGAACCAGTATTATTGCGCAGAACTTTAGCCCTGGACAAGTTACCCCTTCACCACTTGATGAGGTGAAGCAATCCACCGCTCAAGACAGTGACAAGATTAGTGAAACGCCTGAAGACCTAGAAAAAGCCAAGCAGAAACTAATCGAAGCCAAGTTGGAGGAAATCAAAGAGCAAGCTGAAAATATCAAAAAACAACTGGCGACTGAAATTGAACAAGGCTTGGTCACAGTAGAAACTAATGGCTCAAGAAT
>JAUYMX010000048.1 GCA_030699345.1 Methylococcaceae bacterium | reverse complement strand
TTGCAGGTTGACTGCTTTTGCCGCTTCAAATGAGTTATTGCTGATAACTGCCAGATTTGCTGTTTTCTTTGCCATGATCGACTCCTCGTGATCTAAAACTCTATATCTGCAATTACTAAAGCCAATAGTGTGCCAATTTTTCTAATGTCATTAAAAACAATGAGATATGTTATGTATTTTGCCGTAATAGTTGCCTGAGTCATAAATTTGGCGCGAATAAGTGGCAAAGAGTTGCCGATTTCGAAGTCTTTAGATATTAAGGGCTGCAATAAATTACCCGCTCAGATAATCAGCGCTAAAAGCTGCAGTACGGCTGTCTAACTCTGCTGTAAATCGGTAAAATGCCGGTTTTATCTATATATTGCCTACGGACATCATGCGTACCTCTCAATTTCCTCTTAGTACCGTTAAAGAAACCCCCGCCGATGCTGAAATAGCCAGTCATCAATTGATGATTCGCGCAGGGCTTATCCGCAAGCTGGCCGCAGGTCTTTATACCTGGCTGCCATTGGGGTTGCGGGTCATGCGCAAGGTGGAAAAAATCACTCGCGAGGAAATGGAAAGGGCTGGGGCACTGGAAGTATTGATGCCGGCACTGCAACCCGCCGAGTTATGGCAAGAAACCGGCCGCTGGGAAAAATACGGCCCAGAGCTGGCGCGCTTAAAAGATCGTCATGATCGGGATTTTTGCTTAGGGCCTACGCATGAAGAAATCATTACCGACTTGGCGCGCAACGAGCTGAAAAGCTACAAGCAATTGCCGATTACTTATTACCAAATTCAAACTAAGTTTCGTGACGAAATTCGTCCACGCTTCGGCATCATGCGGTCGCGAGAATTCGTGATGAAAGATGCGTATTCCTTCCACCTCGATCAGGCCTCGTTGCAAGAAACCTATGACGTGATGTACGCGGCATACACTAATGTGTTCACACGCTTAGGGTTGAAATTCCGTGCCGTTATTGCTGATTCTGGCTCTATCGGCGGCGCAGTGTCGCATGAGTTTCATGTACTGGCACATTCAGGGGAAGATGCCATTGCCTTTTCAACCGAGAGCGATTACGCGGCCAATGTCGAAAAAGCGGAGGCAGTTGCGCCTGCGGGTATTCGTCCACAGGCAAATACTGAATTGACCTTGGTGGCTACACCTGAGCAACACAGCATCGACGATGTGAGTCGATTTTTTGACGTACCTGCCAGTCAATGCCTTAAAACGCTGATTGTTAAAGGTGAAGACGATACCTTGGTGGCGCTGCTGTTAAGAGGCGACCACGAATTAAATGAAATCAAAGCGGAAAAAGTTGCGGGTATTTTGTCACCGCTGACACTTGCCAACGATGAAGAAATATTCAGTGCTTGTCAGTGTAAGCCCGGTTCTATCGGACCAAAAGGATTGACGATCAACATCATTGCCGACCGCAGCGTCACGTTAATGGCGGATTTTGTTGCCGGTGCTAATGTCGATGGTAAACATTATTCAGGCGTCAATTGGGAGCGCGACTTAGCTTTACCTGCACAAATCGAAGATCTGCGCACTGTCGTCGAAGGTGATCCTAGCCCTGATGGTAAAGGGCAGATTACTTTAGCGCGTGGTATTGAAGTCGGGCACATCTTTCAGCTGGGCAATAAATACAGCGAGGCGATGAATGCCGGTGTTATCAACGAAGGCGGCAAAAACCAGATTATGCTGATGGGCTGTTATGGTATCGGTATTTCTCGTGTGGTTGCGGCGGCTATTGAGCAGAATCATGATGATAAAGGCATTATCTGGTCGAGCAATCTGGCGCCGTTCCAAGTGGCGCTGTGCCCGATGAATATGCATAAATCGGAGCGTCTAAAAGCAGCAGCAGAACAGCTTTATAAGGATTTGCAGGCAGCCGGTTTTGACGTGTTATTTGATGATCGTAAAGTCCGTGCCGGCTTTATGTTCTCAGACATGGAATTGATCGGTATTCCGCATACCATCATTCTTGGTGATCGCGGATTGGATGCCGGTACGATTGAATATAAGGCTAGAGTGGGTGGTGCTGAACACGAAGAAGTGCCGATGGCTGAGGTGATTGAGTTCTTAAAAGCCAAGTTGGCTTAAGGATATTGCAGAAATATCAATCTGGTGTTTGCAGCGACCAGATTGATATTTATTTTTGCTGATTACATTAACGGCAACAATTGAGCCAAAATCTTGCCGTTGGTGACTAGAATTTGCTTGGGGAAAACACCTTCATTGCCTTTGAAATCAGTCACAGTCGCACCGGCTTCTCGGGCAATAACAACGCCTGCAGCGATGTCGTAAAGATTCAATTCTTGCTCCCAAAAAGCATCGACCTGTCCATCAGCCACCAAGCAAACATCCAGCGCCGCTGAACCGAAACGCCGCTGTCCGGTAGTTTTTTGAGCAATACGGCTAAAGCGTTGCAGATTGTTGTCTTCCAGGTAAGAGCGCAGGCAGGCAAAGCCGGTGGCGATCATCGAGTCACCTAAATCATCTTCCAACGATACGCTAATAGGCTCGCCGTTTTTAAATGCACCTTCGCCTTTTGCTGCGCTGTAATAATCATTCAGGGCTGGGGCATAAACAACACCGGCTACCAATTCTTGATCAATTTCTAACGCGACGCTGACAGCCCAGAAATATTGGCCTTTGGAGAACGAGTGGGTGCCGTCGATAGGATCGACCACCCAACGGGAAATTTGGTTGGCCGTTTGTCCGCTTTCTTCACCCCAAAAACCAAATTGCGGATATTTTTTGCCTAAGGCTTCTTTTAAATACGCTTCTACCGCTACATCGGCGGCGGTGACAAAATCGCGTGGGGCTTTTTTATTGATGGCCAAGTGTTTTAAATCTTTAAAATGCGCCAGTGCGATATTGCCGGCTTCGCGAACTATCGGTTCAAGTTCTGCAAGTGAAATGGTCATGGATTTTTGGGGCCTTATAAATGGCGATGCAGCTCAAGGCTGCATCGTGGAATAACGTAAACAAATTGATGGTATGGCTATAAATCAAGTGCCGCGACTCGGCTTTCAATGGGTGCGGTTTTGTCAAAGTAATTGCGGAGACCATTAAAAATAGCGGTGGCTATTTTAGTTTGGTGAGCGGTATTAACCAGCTTAAGATCTTCTGAGGGATTAGAAATAAAAGCGGTTTCGACCAAGATAGACGGAATATCCGGCGATTTTAATACCATGAAATTAGCCTTCTGCACCGAGCCGTGATGCAGTTCGCCGATGTCCTCAAAGTTTTTTAACACGTTGCTGGCTACGTTATCACTGGCTTCTTGAGTTGCTGTTTGCGACAAATCAAGCAACACCGACGCCAGTATTTCATCTTTATCGCCTAAGCTCACGCCGCCAACCAGGTCGGAAGCATTTTCACTGTCAGCCAGCCAGCGCGCGGCTTCATTAGTGGCGCCTTTACTGGACAGGGTAAATACTGATGCACCTTTGACTGTTTCATTGGGATAGGCATCGGCATGGATGGAGACAAACAAATCCGCTTTGCCGGCACGAGCAATCTGCATTCTTTTTCTGAGGCCGACATAATAGTCATTCTTACGTGTCAGCACCGCTTTCATTCCCGGTTGGCTATTGATCAGGGCGGCTAGCTTTTTAGCGATGGACAGGGTGACATGCTTTTCTTGGGTGCCGCTGGCACCCAGCGCACCGACGTCTTTGCCGCCATGTCCTGCATCAATTGCGACAACAATACCTTTGGATTTTTGTGCGACAGTGGCGATAGGTTTAAGTGGGCGGGAGGCCTTTTTAATGTTGGCAGTTTGAGGCGCTTCAGTTTTTGGGCTTTTAGAGAGTATGTTTACTGCAGGTATTAGATTTTCGGGCTTGTTGGCTGCGACTTTTGTTTCGGTATTGCTATTAGCGGTGGTTGTTTTGCTTAATAATTCGATAACCAATAAATTACCGTTAAGCGAATTAGTGCGCAAAGTTGCTGTCTTTGCATTCAATGGCCGTTTTAGGTCGATGACAACTCTTAAGTCACTACCATCTTTAGTGGCAAAGCGCAGCTTAGAAAAAAGCGGATGATCAGCTGCAGGTTGAGGGAATGCCTGCTTGGTTTTTGCTTTGGTATTGCGCATATCAATCACCAAACGTGGTGGATTGTTCATCAAAAATACGCGGTGTTCTGGGGAGTTGGTGACGTCAAAAGTCATGCGCGTTTGATCAGGAGTATTCCAATACCGCAAAGCACTGACATCAACTTGCTGGGCATGACCAATCACGGAAGCAAGCTGCAATCCAAGAAAAACAACGACCTTCCAATAATGTCTCATAGCCATGACTCACATAGTGATAATTTCGTTGAGATTATAGCAGTATGTTATTGTTTTTCTAGTGCGTTATTGTTTTTTATATATAGGTATAAATACCTATATGCTTATTTTTCCTGTTAGGAATATTGGTGCTGAATTGATTGCTCGGCAAGCTCTTGATTTAGATACGAATGGTTTGTGTTGCTGTAATTCGTGCTGAACTTTGAGCTTGTCGAGTGGTTAAATTATCAGAACGATAACCTGCGACATCAGTGCGCTGTTATTCGGTTAAAGAAAAACCGATTTTGATGGTGACTTGCCAGTGAGCTACTTTGCCGTCGGCAATATGGCCGCGAGTTTCGACAACTTCAAACCAGCGCATGTCATGGATGGTTTTAGCGGCTTTATTTACCGCATTTTCGATGGCTTCTTGTATGCCGACGCTTGATGAGCCGGTCAGTTCGATTTTTTTATAAATATGATCAGGCATGGTGTGGTCTCCGTTGCGAGTAATAAAGATCCAGCTCCTGTAGGCGCTGTGGTGTGCCTATATCCATCCAGAAACCGGGATGTACTTGTCCTGAAACTTCGCGGCTGGCAATGCCTTTGAGTAGTAAAGGTAATAATTTATGAATACCTGCCGGAACTTGTCTGAACAAGTTGGGATGATACAGTCCAATGCCGCTGAAGGTGAATTTTTTGGTGTCGGTTTCAGTGACAAAGCCTGCGCTATCCAAGCCAAAATCACCTTGTGGATGATGGTCGGGATTTTCAACCAGCACCAGATGCGCAAGGTTTACGGGTTGGTTTTTGAGTGTGGCAAACGGAAAATCAGTGGCAATGTCCCCGTTGACCACTAAAAACACGTCATCGCAGAGCAAAGGTAATGCCTTAATAATGCCACCGGCAGTTTCCAGGGCTGTTGTTTCAGGCGAATAGCGGATATTGGCGTTAAATTGTCGGCCATCGCCCAAACGCTGTTCAAGTTGCTGACCGAGATGGGCGTGGTTGATGATAATGTCGTTAAATCCTGCGGCCACTAATTGTTCGATGTTATGTTCAATTAACGCTTTACCTGCTGCGGCTAGCAGTGGTTTAGGCGTGTGGTCAGTCAATGGCCGCATTCTTTCGCCGCGACCTGCTGCAAGAATCATCGCCTTCATGATAATTGCTGGGATAAATTTAGTTGTTGGAGATGGTCGCCAAATTCGGCAAGTTCTGGATACTTTGCCGCGACCTCTGTAACGTAATTGAGAGTGCGTGGAATATCTTGCAGATAGCCGGATTTACCGTCTCGCAAATCTAAGCGGGAAAAAATACCGATAGCCTTCAGATGACGTTGTAAACCCATTAAATCAAACCAGCGCTGGAATCGTTCTAGTCCGCAGTCGACCAATTTAGCTTGCTCAAGTCGCTGAAAATAAGCACTTACCCATTGTTCGACAAGTGGCTCAGGCCAGGCGATATAACAGTCGCGTAACAACGACACTAAGTCATAGGTAATTGGGCCGATGACGGCGTCTTGAAAGTCAATCACGCCGGGTGAGTCTTGCTCGGTAGCCATTAAGTTACGAGAGTGGTAGTCGCGATGCACGCAAGTGACCGGTTGTTCCAGTGCAGAATCAATCAGCACGGTACGGGTTATGTTCCATAGCTGTTCGGGCAGGGCAAGTCCGAATCTATTGCCTAAAAACCATTCGGTAAAAATGCCCAGCTCTCTTTCCAGCAATGCATGGTCATAAGCAGGTAAGCCGCAGTTGGTTAATGGCGTGTTGTTTTGAAGGTTGAATAAGGTTTCAAACGCACTTTGGTACAAATTACCGGCGTTATTTATATCCAGCTGATCTAAAAAACATTGGCAACCAAAGTCTTGCAGCAGCAAAAAGCCATCATGCAGATTTTGTTGAAAAATAATGGGCACATTAACTTTGGCGTGTCGTAATAGGTCGGCAACTCTTATAAAGCGCGCAACGTCTTCTTTGTCTGGCGGTGCATCCATCACAATAAAACTGTCATCGGCCACGTTGACTCTAAAATAACGGCGAAAACTGGCGTCACTGGAAGCAGGCTCAATCGTGTCGGTGGCTAATGCCAAGTCATGGTTAAGCCAATGGATCATGGCCTGGGTTCTTGGGTCATCGGGTATCATAAGATTCGGAACAGATTAGTTATAAAGATGCAGACGATTTAAGGTAAAATGCGCCTCCAAGCATTTTATTCGATTTGCAAGTCACTACGCTAATAAACCCATATTATCTATGTACCGCCGCTTATTTCTGGTTTTTTTGCCCTCGCTGACCGCAGCTATAGATTCTGCTTCTGCCAATGATTCAGCATGGAATTGTCACCAGAGCAAAGATGGCAAAGAGTGGGTTTGCGTAGGCAAGGATGCCACACCCGAACAAACCACCGATACTAAGCAGCCAGTTAAAACTGAGCAGGTTAAACAAGCCCAACCCATACCCGATGAGGCCGTGCAACCAATTGTTGCCGAACCAGCTGTTACAGAACGCCCCCAGCCCCAACCAATTCAACAGCCTGTCGTTGCGAAACCTACGACAAAAATTGTCGAGCAAGCCGAACCCGAGGAATTAATCGCGGAACCGGTGCCGGCTGTACCAGAATCAATAGATGCGGCTGACGCTAAAGCCATTGAGCCCAAAGCAGAACCGACTCCTCAGCGCGATCTAAAAGAGTCCGAGCCGCTCGAAAAGCCCAGTATAGCTGCCGCCAAAAAAGTGCTGCCTAAAGGTGAAAGTAATCGTCCAGGCTGGGCTTGCGGAGCCACTGGCGAAAATAAAAATTGGGACTGTAAATTAGTGGGCGCTGATCCTAAAGGTGAACCTGCGGCAGTAAAAGCGGCGGCATCATCGTCAAATTTAGGTTGGTTGGATCCTGCGTTTAGTCATCAGCAAGAGCAAGTTTTTTCAACGCTGACATCGCAACTGCCTGTTGATCCTTGGCAAAATTGCATGGCTACTAGAACAGTTGCTCCTTCTAGTTATCAGCCACGGAAAGACTTACGGGAATCGTCACCTTTAAATGTTAAATCTGATTATGGTGAAATTTTCGATAACGAAATCAGTAGTTATTACGGCAACGTCGAAATGTCACGCGCCGATCAGCGCTCATTATCGAAAGCTGCAAACTACGACTCAGTATCGGATACGCTGGATTTGCAAGGTAATGTCTATTACAGCGAAGACGAGTTGGCCCTGTATAGCGAAACAGCAACTTTAAAGTTGGCCTCCGATCAGGCCAGATTGCGAGATGTAATGTTTATTGCCCCAAGTGCGCCGTTAAGAGGCAGGGCGGATGCCGTGTATCGAGAAAGTAAAACCTTATCGCGCTACAAAGAAGTTGCCTACACCAGTTGCCAGCCAGGCAACCAAGACTGGGTAGTGCATGCCTCCGAGTTAAAAATTAATAAAACCAGTGGTATGGGGGCAGCTAAAAATGCCTGGATTGAGTTTAAAGGTGCGCCGGTATTTTATTCACCCTATTTATCCTTCCCAACCGATAGCAGAAGGCTATCAGGTTTCCTAGCACCCTCTTTTGGCAGTACTCAGCGAAGCGGGTTTAATGCATCCATACCTTATTACTGGAATATTGCCCCGAATTATGACGCTACGTTCAAACCGCGTTATCTTTCTAAACGTGGCATTGTACTCGGTGGTGTTGGGCGCTACCTGACGGAAATGTCCAGCGGCATTACCAGCTTGGAATATATGCCTGATGATAGTATTCGTAATAAAGCCAGATATTTGGCATCGGTCAAAAATATTACCCAATTCACCCCAAATATCAGTTCAAATTTGGATTTGAACTATGTCTCAGATAAAGATTATTTTGCCGAATTAGGTAATGCGCTGAGCATCCCTAACTTCAGTTACATGAGGAGTCAGGCAGATATTGGCTATAGATCAGAACCCGCGTCTTTGGTAGCTAGGGTTGAGAATTATCAATCAATCGATAAGGCGATTACTAAAGAGTCAGTGCCTTACCGAAAGTTACCGCAAATAAACCTGAATTTGAATCATAGCTTCGATTCTATGCCAGTGACTACAGCATTGGGTAGTGAATATGTGTGGTTTCAACATGACTACCGTGTGAATGGTCAGCGTATGGATGTGAAGCCAACAGTCAGCTTCCCAATGCAAAATGCCAGTGCGTTCTTGATCCCTAAAGTATCATTGCAGCATACCGAATATTTATTAAGTAACCAGGCGGAAGGCTCGGCAAACGCCCAATATCTACTCAATGATGGCGTAAGTTATGGCACCAGAACGTCCGACAGCATATCACGTACCTTACCTATTTTATCTGCGGACAGCGGTCTGTACTTAGAGCGAGATCTTAATATTGGTGATAGCACCTATCTCAATACAGTTGAACCGCGCTTGTTCTATTTATATACGCCGCGAGTTAATCAACAAGATATTCCCATCTTTGATACGGCGTTATATGACTTTGGTTATAACAGTTTGTTTAGAGAAAATCGGTTCAGCGGGTCTGACCGTGTACAAGATGCTAATCAAGTGACTGCCGCCGTATCTACGCGCTTGGTTGATACCGCGACAGGTCGAGAAAGACTCAAGTTGAGCGTTGGAGAAATTTTTTATTTTAGTGATCGACAAGTTATCTTGCCAGGTTACCTAGAAGAAACGAATAGCCTGTCCAATGTGGTCGCCGATCTAAATTCTCAGCTGAGCGAGCATTTCTCGGTTGAATCCGGGATGCAATGGAATCCTGATACCAGTAAAGCAGACCGGCACCGGGTAATATTGCATTACAAAAATGAACCGGGGGCTATTTTTAATGTCGGTTATCGGATCAGGGAAAATACCTTAAATCCGAACGCTGTTAATAACCTTTCTTTCCCTCAATTTAATAGCCAGACCAGTAACGCCATTAGGCAAACTGATATGTCTTTCCATTGGCCGATAGTTGATAACTGGTTTGCAGTCGGACGTTGGCAATACTCCATGCTGTATAACTCGACCCAGGAGAGCTTTTTGGGCGTGGAAAAAGAGAACTGTTGTTGGAAATTTAGCGTCATTGGGCGTCGCTATATCAACAACGCTAATGT
>JAUYMX010000045.1 GCA_030699345.1 Methylococcaceae bacterium | reverse complement strand
ATCGGTTCCGATTTAGCGGCTAATTCAGGTAAAAAAATCAGTGTCAACATGTCCGACGCCGATCCTGCCTTGCTCCCGGGCTTGGCCAATCCGGCGCGCACAGTGGACGTTAGCTTAGACTACGGACTTCTGTTGGCGCCTGAACGACTGGATGCCAATTCACCGCAACCCTAGACCATTCATGCTCCGGTGCCGGTGCATCAGGGGCATGTCAGCAGGCCGTTGATCGTCGCCAATAACGGCAGTATTAGTTTCGATGCGGGGTTGGAAGCGACCTTTCATCTGCCGCAAGCGTCTTCATTTATTGCCGGCAAAGACATCAACAACCTGTCCATCAACGGCCAGAACCTGTCGCCTGATGATGCGTCTTTGATCATGGCGGGGGGTAATATCAATTTTGATACCAATGTCGATAGCAACGGCAACGTGGTGTTTACCAAAAATAATCCGCAATTCTTCCGCGTCTCCGGGCCGGGTCAATTGCAATTGATTGCGGGTAAAGACGTGGTGTTGGGCAGTTCCGGCGGCATTCAAACGGTCGGCAACGTCCTTAATCCGGCTTTGCCTGTCGATGGTGCCAGTGTGTCGGTATTGGCCGGCGTCGGCGGCGGAGTTGATTTGGCCGGCTTTATCCAACGCTACCAAACGACCTATCCTAGTATATTGCAGGGCCTGGCAGGTTTGAGTGAATCCGAGCAACGGCAGCGACTGGGCTTGGTGTTACAAGTGTTTTTCGCAGAATTGGAAGCCTCGGCCAAAGCGGCGGCGGTAACGCCGGAAGGCCAGCGCGCTGCGGCGTATCAACGCGGTAAGGATGCGATTGCCGCCTTGTTCCCCGGCGAAGATTATCAGGGCGACATCAGTCTGGTGTTCAGCGCCGTCAAAACCCTGGCGGGTGGCGGCATCAATCTTTTAGTACCAGGCGGCAAACTAGACGTGGGCTTGACCGGGAAAAAAGCCGCTGACGAATTGGGAATAGTAGTGCAGCAAGTCGGCGATCTGAATATCTTTACCGAGGGTAATATCAACGTCAACCAATCGCGGGTTTTCACGCTGGGTGGCGGCAATATTCTGGCTTGGTCGTCCAAGGGTGATATTGATGCCGGAAAAGGCGCCAAATCCACCTTGTCTGCCCCTAGGCCCAATACCTTTATTGATGATAAAGGCAATATTACAACCATTTTCCCGCCCATTATTTCCGGTAGCGGTATTCAGGCTATCGGTGGCGGCGATGTGACGCTGGCGGCGCTGGAAGGTGTGGTGGATGCGGGCGAAGCCGGGATCAGCGGCGGCAATATCACCATTGCTGCGACGGCAGTTATCGGGGCGTCCAACATTCAGTCCTCTGGTGCTACAACAGGCGTACCGGTAACAGTATCTGCACCGGTCACCGTCGCAGGTGCCGATAGTGCGGCAGCCAGTGCCGCCAAAACAGCGACGCAATCCAATGATAAAGATGACGACAATACCGATGGCAAGGATCAAAAAGATAAGAAAACGACTGTAAGTATCTTGAGTGCTGATGTAGTCGGTTTTGGTGATTGCAGTGTCGGTGATGTTAAAGATGCCAAGGCCGGTTGCGGCGGTGGTGTTTAAGATAAAAAAACCATTCCGTTCGTGGCCTTCGGCTACTTCCTTATCTACGACCGTGTTGTCTGGGCGAATTCATTCGCCCAGGCCATTAAAATCGCCCCGACAATTGGAATTAGGGGCGTTATTTTCAACCCTATCCTTAGGCGGCGAGCGAAATGGTTTTCGAGGTTTTTCAATTATTGCCGCCAAGCGCCCGCGCATGGCGGCAATAATTACCGTTATTCAAGTCAACTATCCCATCTCCTTCCGTCGCTGAGTTGCTAACAGTCCAAATAACCCGCCTAAAAATACCCAGATGACAGTAGACAAGGGAATATTACTGCTGATCATCAACAACAGATTTCTTACGCTTTGACTGAGTTGTTGCTGGTAGCTATTAACCCCTTCCTTAAGGGCATTAAATCCCCAATCTCTGACAAGTTCCGCAGTAACAACTGTTCCATCTTTTAATGCGGCTGCAGGCGCTTGATTTTTGTTAGCTAAATTTTCGTTATTGGCAGCGATGTAGGTTGTATAGCGTTTGCTTTCCGGATTGTAAGACAAGGTCGTTATTTGATTAATTCGGCAGTTTTTGCCAAGGCACCTGATCGAGGTTTTTGTATCGGTAAGCCTGTCAAGTTGAGCAGTAACTAAGTGTTTTCGTTGCAGAGATTCTGAGCTTTCAAGTAATGAGGCTTCGGCAGTATATGAAAGTAAAGCTATCGAAGCGAATACTAGGGATTTTATGGGTGATTCCATGGCATTTAACCTTTAAGAAGCGTAACTATTCATCGAATCCAAGGGGCGAATTTATTCGCCTCCTGAACTTCGAAATTGTCCGACTGGGCGAATGAATTCGCCCCTACCTCAAAATGTTACTTACTTAAACTCTTCAACGCCAAACAACACTGAATAGTTACTAAGAAGCAAGTAACAATTATCAATAAGCAAAGGTTAGGCCAACAATGGGCTGTACAAAATTCACAATGGCTCTAACGGCAACTGTGGTTAGTGAATTTGATTGTTTATCAACAGGTTAGTTTTTATTTAGCGCATCATTTGCGTTTATAGCTGTCGGTTTTGACTGTCGTAGCCGGTATCTATAAGTCTAATTAATGGATGCTTTTGCATGTCTAGCAACAGTTAAATAGCAAAAGGTGGTGCTCGATCAACAGAGCAAACTGCTGGAATATCAACAGTCAATCAGCAACTATTGTTGATATTCCAGCACAACGCAAACATCAAAAAACACTAACCTGTTGATTATAAGATAAATTTATTTAGGCACGATAAGTGCTAAATAGTTTTTGATGGGTAATTTAGTAGGTTTGCTCTTCCGAACAGTTACGACCTGTTTTGAGCAAACGATGAAAACCTTACTCAGATAGTTTTTAGGTAAATCGACACCTGGCTTACTGGTAGCGCGCCTCGCTAAATTAAAGGCATTTTTTCTGAAATTTTTAAAAACCAAACACTAATGAATAAACGATATTTGCTTGTGGGTCTATTGGGGCTCCTGTTTCCGGTCTTGGCGCTGGCTTGGTGGAACGACGACTGGAACTCGCGTCGACAAGTCACCATTGATGCGGCGGCGACCGGTGCTGATATTCAAGAGACCCTCAGCGACGTGCCGGTGTTGGTGCGTTTGCATGCCGGTAATTTCGGCTATTTTGCCGAGCTGGCTGAAAACGGTCGTGACCTGCGGTTTTTAAAAGACGATGACACGCCGCTGCATTATCAAGTTGAGCTGCTGGATTCTTTAAGTGAAATCGGCCTGATTTGGGTACGCTTGCCGCAAGTGCGTGGCGGTGTCAGCAGTGATGATTTTTGGCTGTACTACGGCAACGGCAATGCGCCGGATGGCTCCGACAGTAAAACGCTATACGACACCCCGCAAAGTGTGGTGTACCACTTCAAAGACGGCGAGGCCTTACCGCAAGATGCCACCGCCTATTTGACGCATGCCGCCGATTCCAAAGCCCAAATCGAAGCGGCCGGTTGGATTGGTGCAGCGGCAAAATTTACCGGTGCCGGGCCTATTACCATTAATGCCGCCCCGCAATTGGCCATTGCCGCCGATAAAGGCTGGACCTTTTCGACCTGGGTCAAATTTGATCAACCCCAAGCGGCGGCAAAATTGCTCGATGCCAAAGACGGTGCTAATGGCATAGCTCTCGATGTACAGGGGACATCTTTAGTTGCGCGCTGGACCGGTGCGGCTGGCGCTGCAGACATTGCCCCGGTTAACCTGACGCCGGGCAAATGGCAGCATATCGTGCTGGTGGCCAAGGCCGATAAATTGGAACTGTTTATCGACGGCCTGCCCGCGGGTAATAAAGCGATCACGCTGGGCGCGTTGAATCCGACCATTGCGATCGGCAGTGCCTTTACCGGTCTGCTGGACGAAGTGCAAATTGCCGCCACCGCCCGTAGTGCCGATTGGATCAAGCTGAGCTTTCGCAGCCAGAGCCCTGATTTTACCGTGCTGGGGTTTGGTCAGGACGAATCTAATAGTAGCGGTGACGCCGGTCACTTTATGGTGATTGTGCAAAACGTCACCATTGACGGCTGGGTGGTGATTGGCCTGACGCTGATCATGCTGGTCGTCGCGATAATTGTGATGGTGACCAAAACGCTGGTCATTAACCGCACGACCAAAGACAACCGCCTGTTTTTGGAAAAATATCGCCAACTTGATTTACGCAAACTGGGCGATCTTGATCAGGACGAAAGCGCGGAAGAGCATGAACTGGCCGAGTCGGATTTACTGACCGCGCTGGTCGGTAAACATGATCATTTTCAAAGCTCGACGCTCTATCATTTGTATCACTTGGCGATCCACGAGCTGAACCAGCTGCAGGGGGATCTTAATCAATCGGTGTCTCCGGAAGCCTGGAATTACCTGCACGTTAAATTAGATTCGCAAATCGTCAGCGAAAGCCAGCGCCTCAATAAAAACATGGTGTTATTAACCATCGCCATTGCTGGCGGCCCCTTCTTGGGACTGCTCGGCACGGTAGTCGGGGTAATGATTACCTTCGCCGCCATCGCCGCCTCCGGCGACGTCAACATCAACTCGATTGCCCCCGGTATCGCCGCGGCCTTGTTGGCCACCGTTGCCGGTCTGGCGGTGGCGATCCCGGCGCTGTTTGCCTACAACTACCTGTTAACCCAGATCAAAGACATTACCGCCAGCATGCGGATCTTTGCCGATGAGTTTTTGGCAGTGTTATCCATGCGCGCCGCACAGCAGCAACAAGAGGCTAAATAATGAAAGTCGAAGAAGAAGGCAAAGTCTATGACGACATCAACATCACGCCGATGCTGGATGTCGCTTATGTGTTGCTGTTGATTTTTATCATCATGACCACAGCCACCGTGCAGGGCATTACCGTCAACCTGCCTAAAGCCAGCAGTACGCCGTCATTATCTAAGCCCAAAACCAAAGCCATTTCAATTACCCCCGACGGCACTATTTATTTAGATACGTATCCAGTATCAATTCAAGAATTGGAGACGCGGCTGGCGCAATTTAAAGCCGCCGTGCCGGATCTGCCGGTGGTCGTTAAAGCCGATGCCAGCGTGCAATATCAAAAAGTCATCGAAGTGCTGGATGTGGTGACGCGGCTGGAAATCAGCCAGCTGGGGCTGGTGACGCAGAAATTGGTCAAATAGCGTTAAAAAAAAATTAAGCGATGAAAAAGAATTACGCATGGCTGCGCCGCCTGCCGGTGTTGCTGGGGATAGCCTTTAGTTTGTTGATCGTGCTGGGGGTGTGGTTTTTGAAAGATAACTTTCACAAACCGCCACAAACCAAAAAGGTCGTCCAGCAAATCACCATGATCCAGCCGCCGCCCCCACCGCCACCGCCGCCGGAAATAAAACCGCCGGAGCCGGAAATAAAGGAAGAAAAAATCGAGGAGCCGATCCCGGACAAAGAACCGGAACCGGCCCCTGAAGAAGCCAACGAGCCGCCCGCCGCAGAACTGGGCTTGGATGCCAACGGCACCGCCGGTAGTGATGGCTTTGGCTTGGCGGCCCGCAAAGGTGGCCGGTCGATATTAGGCGGCACGCCCGGCAGCAGCATTCTTTGGTATGGCGGCCAGATCAAGCGGCAGGTCGAAGATAACTTGCAGAACCTGTTAACCGACACCGCAGCAATGAAAAATGGCTACAGCGTGATCGTCAATGTCTGGGTCGGCCCGGATGGACGCATCACCCGCGGCGAGCTGGCATCCGGCAGCGGTAAAGCCGATGTCGACCAGGCGATCCGCGCCGCCTTACCGAAACTGCGCGCCAGTATCGGCAAAGCACCGCCGGACAACATGCCGCAGCCGGTAAAGATAAGGCTGACCTCGCGGGTTTAGGCTTTACAAACAACGTAACTATTCAGTCTTTGGTGTGTAGGGTGGATAAGCAACGCGCATCCACCGCATTTGCCGGATGCGCTAGCGCTTATCCAGCCTACGCATGACGGCTCGATCAAGAGACTGAATAGTTACCAAACAACTAACGACCACTACTAAAAATAACCACCCATGAAGACCGCAAGAAAAACTTTGTTAGTGCTATTGGCAAGCTCAATGACCGCCAACGCCTTTGCCGACAAACCCGAGGAAATGGTCCAGGTCAAAAAATCGACCTTGGTTAACCTGGTCGACTTACTGGTGCAGCGCGGCGTTATCAATAAAGATGAAGGCAAAGGCCTGGTTAGTGCCGCGGAGCAAGAGGCATTGGAGGCCAAGCAGGTGGCGGTATCTGGCCCGGAACAAGCCGACCCCGCGGCCGCCGACGCCGGTACGGCAACGGCCCCAGGCAAAAGCGGCAGTAAACCCAAGCATGTTAGCTATGTACCTGAATTTGTGAAAAAGGAAATCCGCGATCAGGTGCGGGCCGAGCTGAAAGATGAAGTGATCGCGGGCGTCAAGCAAGATGCCAAATCCGAAGGTTGGGGTATCCCCGCCGCGTTACCGGAATGGGTGGCGGCGATTAATCCCAGTTTCGACATGCGCATTCGGTTTTCTGATGAATTTTATGGTGATGAGAACGAAGGCGGTATTAATAACCTCGGGCGAGATGTAAATGATGCACCCACAGGTCCGTTCAATTGGTTATCTATCAATCGTGCCGGTAACACTCCGCAAGGTGGATTAAATAGACAGATTGCATTGAATCCTAACGAAGCCATTCTTAACAACCAAAAAGATCGTCTGCGGATACGCGAACGTTTTCGCTTAGGCTTTGAGGCTAAGATCGCCGACGGCTTGAAAGCGGGGGTGCGCTTTGCCACCAGCAACATCAGAAACCCGGTGTCCAACGATCAAACTTTGGGTAATACCGGGCAGTCATTTGATTTCGCCATCGACCGTGCCTATCTGCAATATGACTATATCGACGACAAAAACACTAACTGGTTTAGCGTCTATGCCGGTCGCATTATTAATCCGTTTGTCTCCACCGATGTGGTGTTTGATCCGGACCTGAGCTTTGAAGGGGTCGCGGGTAGTGTTCGCTTACCTTTTAACCGGGGTAGCAGCAAGCTAAACGGTTATAAAGCGCCCAATCCGACTGCGCGTTTTGGTATTAATCAAGGCCAACAAACCCCTGATAGTGTGTTCTTAACTTTGGGCGTATTTCCGATTCAGGACATTGATGTGTCGGTGAATGATAAGTGGTTGTATGGCGGTCAGCTTGGTGCGGATTGGTTGGTATTCAATGACTCACGCTTTAACATTGCCACCTCGTATTACGAATACAAAAATATCAACGCGAGAAAAAATACCATCGGCAGCCATGCCAATGACTGGACCGCGCCGCAGTTCGTGCAGAAAGGCAATTCGATGGTGGCGATTACCGATGTCAATACCCTCAATGGCGTCTGTGATGACACGGACGGCTGTTTATTCGGCCTAGCTTCCGAGTTCAAAATCTTCAATGCCACGGCGATGTTTGACTATGCGGGCTTTGCACCGGCGCATGTGCTGGTTACCGCCGATTACGCGAAAAACTTAGGCTTTAATCGTCAGCGCATTTTGAATGAGTTTGGCAATTCATACGCCAGTACCGACCTGCAAGAGCGTACCAACGCCTATCAAGCCCGTGTCGATGTTGGCCATCCTGAAATGAAGCGCTGGGGCGATTGGAGCGTCAATCTGGCTTATCGATATGTGCAGCGCGATGCGGTCTTGGATGCCTTTACCGATTCGATCTTCCACCAAGGCGGTACCGATGCCAAGGGCTGGGTACTGGGTGCTCAGTATGGGCTGGTTAAAAACACGTGGTTGAATTTACGCTGGCTGAGTACCGATGCAATCGACGGACCGAAATACAGCATCGATACCTTGAATCTCGATCTAAACGCACGTTTTTAATGGGGCAGCGTATGCATAACATTAAAAAAGTAATCATCATTAGTTTGCTGGTGCCGGGTTGGCTGGGCGGTGTGGAGTCGGCTGTTGCTGCCCCCAAAACCAACGACGGCAACGCCGCGGTGATCAAAGCGCAAGGAATGATTCGGCAACTGACGCAAGAGAAAGCCGCCTTAGAAGCGGAAAAAGCCACGTTAGTGACGGAAAAAGCGGCTCAGGACGCCAAACTGAGTAGTCTTGAAAGCGCCGTTAAACAATTGCAGCCCTTGCAAGGCGAAGTCGAGCGTTACAAATCGGGACTGGAGTCGGTCAGAAATACCTTGGAAGGCCAGCTCAATCAAGAGCGGCAAGCCCGCCAAGCGTTACTGCAAAAGCACAATGACGTGGTCGCCCAAGCCAAGGATATTTACGCGGATAACCAATTATTGGTGCAGGCCGTGAAAGAACGCGAACAATGGATTGCGCAATGCAGCAGCCGCAATAAAGAATTACACACGGTCTATCTGGATGTTTTAAACAAATACAAAGAAAAAAGTGTCTGGCAAGAGCTGGCTGAGCTTGAGCCGATCACAGGGATCGGCAAAGTGGAGACGGATAACTTAGTTGAGGATTATCAGTACAAACTGAATCAACTCAAAATTACCCCGTTCCAAACGCAGGGTGAGCAAACGGAAGTCGGGCAAGACGCGGCGCCCGTTGCCGATAGTCAGGAGCCGCTAAAATGAACGGCCACTATTTAATTGCCGCTGGTTTGTTGTTGACAAGCGCGATGGCGGTTGCCACGGATACGGACAATCAATCTACACCGCCAACGAATGAAGTCGCTGCGGCGGCTCCGGCAGAAGCAATGCCGCTGTTCAATATTTTCGACTTTCAAATTGACGGCAACACCGTGTTGGATGATGAGTCGCTGGAGCGGGCGGTGTATCCGTTTTTAGGGCCGGATAAAACCGTGGATGATGTCGAAAAAGCCCGGGCGTCATTAGAAGAAGCGTATCGCAACAAAGGCTACCCGACTGTTAGCGTGTCTATTCCCGAACAAGATGTTAATGCCGACCAGGTGCGCTTAGCGGTACTGGAAGGCTCAATCGAAACCTTGCGGGTGACCGGCTCCCGTTATTACGAGTTAGGCAAAATCCGTGAAGGTGTACCGGCACTGGCGGCAGGCCAGGTGCCGCACATGCCGACGGTGCAACAGCAAGTCAGCACGTTGGCGCAACAGTCCGCCGATCGTAATGTCACACCGGTGTTACGGGCAGGCTCGACGCCCGGCAAAATGGAAGTGGAATTGAAGGTGAAGGACGAATTGCCCTTGCATGGCAGCGTGGAGATGAACAGCCGCAATTCCGATTTAACCACCCGCACCCGCCTGATCGGCTCGATTCGTTATGACAACCTGTGGCAAAAATTCCATAGCGCCTCGCTGCAATATCAAGTCTCGCCGGAAAACAAAAATGAAGTCGAAGTCTGGTCGGGCACATACGTGTTGCCGACCGGCTGGGCCGATACCCGCTTGGCGTTGTATGGCATCGGCATTAGTTCCAACACCGAATTGGGGGTGAGTGTCGGCGGCATGTCGGTGGTGGGAGCCGGGTCGATTTATGGCGCACGCTTGGTCAAACCCTTGTCCAGCTCGGATAATTTTATGCACAGCATCATCGCAGGCTTTGATTACAAAAGCTTTGATCAAGGCGTCAATCAAGCCGGTCAAGACTCTTCTTCGCCCTCATCGATTAGTTATGCCTCATTTATGACCGGTTACGATGGCAGTTGGCGCAGTGACACCTCGTCCACCTCGGTAAACTTGGCGGGGCATTTTGCTATTCGCGGCCTGGGCAATGACGAAAAAGAATTCGCCGATAAGCGACAAGATGCCAGCCCCAACTTCCTGTATCTCACCAGCGACGTCAAACACCAACAGGTGTTGCCGAAGGATGTTCGACTGGTGGCGCGGGCAGGCGGTCAAGTCAGCATGTCGGAAATGATCAGCAACGAGCAATTTTCCGCCGGTGGCCCCACCAGTGTGCGCGGTTATCATCAAACCGAATTGCTCGGCGATCATGGCATCAATTTATCGCTGGAATTGCATACGCCGCGTCTGGTGCCGGAGGAGTGGCAACAAGTACAAAACTTACGGCTGCTGGCGTTTGTCGATTGGGCCAATTTATGGACTATCAACCCCATCGCTCCGACACCTGAGCAAGCTAAATTAGCTTCTGCGGGTATGGGCCTGCGCAGCTTAATCATGAAACACATCGTTGGTGAGCTGGATTGGGCGTACCCATTTATTCAGCAAGGACGTGTGGATGTTGGCGAGCAGCGGGTGGATTTTAGGGTGGTGTATGAGTTTTAGGCCTGTTGTTTAGGGCTGTTAATGCTGACCGGACAACCGGAAGCCAGTGAGTCTTAATCAGACCACTGGCTTTTTTTTGGCCTGAGACTTGTCTCGGGCTTTTTGTAAGATTCTTAAAAACGATTGTAACTATTCAGTCTTTAACCTGAGTGAGGCTATGCGTTTATTGTGTAGGGTGGATAAGCAACGCGCATCCACCGCCTTTGCCGGATGCGCTAGCGCTTATCCAGCCTACGCATGACGGCTCGATCAAGAGACTGAATAGTTACA
>JAUYMX010000043.1 GCA_030699345.1 Methylococcaceae bacterium | reverse complement strand
TTTGCGCATATCCAATTCGATACAGTTTATCCAGAGGATAATGATTATATGGTCATTGAAGAACCCGAAGATGATCCAGATGACTGGATGACCGCACTGTTAAGATCGCCCATATTTCAGCGGTTGCCGCCAGCTAATCTTCAAAAAATATTAATGGGCTTGGAAACGGTTAATTTTCACCCAGGAGAAGTTATTGTTGAACAGGGTGGGGTTGGTGATTATTACTATCTTATTAAGAGTGGGTACTGTTTGCTTACGCGTAAGCCATCGCCAAATGCTAAGGAAATTAAATTAGCGCAATTAGGCAAAGGCGATACCTTCGGCGAGGATGCGCTGCTTTCTGATGTGCCTAGAAATGTAACTGTTACAGCAATGACTGAAGTCATTCTGTTTCGCCTAAATAAGGCGCAATTTGTGTCTCTGATAAAAGAGCCCTCGTTAAAGTTCGCTAGCTACAATGAAGTGCAAGACTTGTTAAGCCGCGGCGCCATTTTGCTGGATGTAAGATCGCAAGATGAATACGATGTTTGGCATCTTGATGGCAGCATTAATGCGCCCTTCTTTACATTACGCATGCAAGTTAAGACGTTGAGCCGGGACAAGCCGGTAGTAGTGGTTTGTGCGAATGGTAAAGTCAGTGAGGCTGCGGCATTCTTGTTACTTAGAAATAAGATAAAAGCCATTATTTTGCACGGGGGAATGGAAAATATTGCACCGGAATTAAAAATCACCCATCAGGCGCAGATACTTCGCGCTACGCCGGAAGCCGCATTATTTAAAATTGATGATGGCGTCGAGACATTGGTTGAGCTTGCTGATATTGCCCATTCTGATAATGAGACAGATATTATCGATCCGTTGGGTAACGGCACTGATTATGACAATAAGCTATTACTACTTGAGGCTGAAAATAAGAGTCTTAAGCAGGCCAATGCCGAGCTTAATCACCAATATGCAAAACTGAGGGCTGATAAGGAAAATAGCGAAAAACAGATATTGCTAATGCAGCAACAGATTTTAAAGCTCACTCAAATGGTGAATTCTTTAAAAGAATTAAGGGATTAGCAGTAAACGAAAACGGCCGGTCTATAACTATAAATTATAGACCGGCCGTTTAGTTTGAAGCAGAACCAATTACTTGATTTTGGCTTCTTTGTAGATAACGTGTTTGCGAACCACAGGATCAAATTTTTTGATCTCCATTTTTTCCGGCATGGTGCGCTTGTTCTTGGTAGTGGTGTAAAAATGACCAGTACCTTCTGTAGAAAGCAATTTGATTTTATCGCGCATAATTTATTCCTTAAACCTTTTCGCCAGCTTTACGTAAATCTGCTAAAACCGCATCAATGCCTTTTTTATCGATAATGCGCATTGCTTTGGTGGATATTCTGAGACGAACCCAGCGATTTTCACTTTCTACCCAAAATCTGTGATGTTGCAGATTAGGCAGGAAACGTCTTTTTGTTCTGTTGTTAGCGTGTGAAACATTGTTACCGGTAACTGGACG
>JAUYMX010000038.1 GCA_030699345.1 Methylococcaceae bacterium | reverse complement strand
ATTCTGCTAATTCCAATGCTTTATCAGCCAGCGCTGTCTTAACCCCTTTCATAATCTCGAGCACTTTAACCTGTTGCTGATCAGGACCATGTACCAGAAGCAGTGAACTAAAAGGCTCGATACTTTTCGGTTCAATAATTTGCCCCTTTGTATCCACTAGGCTATTTTGCCGCCAGCGCACATAAGGCTTTTTCTCCCGTACTTTAATATCAATTGCATCTGGCCATACGCGCTTAACCGTCACGCTTTCCACCCAGGTCAAATTACCCACAGCTTGTTGTATCGCCTGCATATCCGCATCAAAAAAACCTCTATTTACCAAAGGTAATAATGCATTTTTGACGTCTTCTTTAACCAAATACTGAAAACTTCCCTCAGTCCTCACGTATTTAATGGGCTTTGACTTCAACACATGCTGTTTGATGCCAATTGCCAATCCTGCCAACACCAACAACGCAATAACTAATTTTGTTCCTTGCATCAACAATCAACCAGTCACATCAGTTCCGGTCGAAACTGGTTTCTAAAACATGCCAAACCAAATCATCAAAAGAAATGCCTGCTTGTTTTGCCGCCATTGGCACCAGACTATGATCGGTCATACCTGGCACAGTATTTATTTCTATCAACTGGTATTGTCCGGCTTCATTCAAAAACACATCGACTCTAGCCCAACCTCTCACGCCGACCGCTTCACTTGCCACTACCGCCAAATCTTGTAATTGCTGTTCTTGATCCTGCGTCAACCCACACGGACAATGGTACTGCGTGGTCGTCGCCTGGTATTTGGCTTCATAATCGTAAAAAGCATTGGGAGTTTCCAAACGAATAACCGGCAACGCTTGGCCTTTCAATACTGCCACTGTGTACTCTTTGCCAGTCACCCAAGCTTCAGCATAAACATCGCATTTATAGTTGGATGCCAGATTTAATGCCTGCGCCAATTCTTCCCGATTATGCGCTTTACTCATACCTATACTGGATCCTTCCTGCGCCGGCTTTACGATCACGGGAAAACCAAGTTTCTCAATACACTCATCCAGATCCTGCTCATTTTTCAGCAGATACCATAATGGCGTCGTCAAACCATACCCTTGCCAGCACAGCTTGGTCCGTAATTTATCCATACTCAGCGCAGACGCCAATACGCCGCTACCTGTATAAGGAATACCTAAAACCTCTAAGACCGCCTGCAGGACACCATCTTCACCACCACGCCCGTGGATGATGTTAAATACTCTATCTACTTCAAGACCAGCCAAGGCATCGATCGGGCTCCCCGTAACATCAACGGCAATAGCATCGACACCTTTGCGTTTTAAAGCCGCATAAACAGCCGCGCCACTTCTCAACGAGACTTCCCGCTCCGCCGCTTGCCCGCCCATTAGCACAGCAACCCGGCCAAATACTTGCGGATCTGTTATTGATGTCATTCTGCTTCACCTACCATGCATACCTCGGTTTGTAACTTGATACCTTGCTGTTGTTCAACTTGCTGCTGAACGTACGTAATTAACAATTCAATATCAGCAGCGGTCGCTTTACCTGTGTTGACAATAAAATTGGCATGTTTCTCGGAAACACATGCACCGCCAATGGCATAGCCTTTTAAACCGCTTTGTTCAATCAGTCTTGCCGCAAAATCATCCGGTGGATTTCTAAATACCGATCCACAACTGGGCTGATTAGTCGGCTGTGTCTTGGCGCGGTGCTCTAATAATTTTTTAATTTTTTGCTGACTTGCGACAACATCACCTGCTTCTAACGATAGCGTTGCAGCTAAAAACCATTCTCCTTCTGCGCCTTTAACTGATCGATAGCCAACGGTAAATTGCTCGGGTTGTCGTTGTTTAACTTGCCCATCAACATCAATCGTTTCTACGTTCTTAACAATGCCCCAAGTCTCACCACCAAACGCGCCTGCATTCATTTTTAAGGCGCCTCCCATGGTACCGGGAATACCGGCTAAAAATTCAGCTCCGCTCAGGCCATGCTCACCACAAAATCGCGCCACATGCGCACACGGAACACCGGCTTCGACATAAACCAATCCATCTCCGATTAGTCGCATTTCCTTTAGCCTGCCTTTGGTATTAATCACCGTGCCAGAAATCCCACCATCCCTGACTAACAGATTACTGCCTAAGCCCATCCAAAAAACGGGTTCTGCTGCCGGCAAGGTTTTTATAAAATCACATAAATCTTGTCGATCTGCGGGGATGTACATGCGCTCAGCGGGCCCACCGACACGCCAGCTTGTATATTTCGCCAGCGGCTCATTAAGTAACAAACTGCCCTTCATTTTTGCTGTCGCTTGGCAAAGGCTTTGGCCAACAATTCCGGTAATGTGGTGGATATTTGCCCGACATTTCCCGCGCCCATGGTTAGCAGCACATCATTACTTTCAACTATGCCTGCCAATATGCTTGGCAATTCTTCAAAGTTTTCGACAAACACAGGATCAACCTGACCACGCATACGAATTGCCCTGCTTAATGCGCGACCATCGGCACCGGGAATAACAGCTTCTCCAGCTGAATAGACATCCAACAAAATCAGCAAATCGACTGTCGATAACACTTGTACAAAATCTTCAAACAAATCCCGGGTACGGGTGTAGCGATGCGGTTGAAAAATAACGACTTTACGCTTATCAGGCCAAGCTTGACGCAAAGCTTCCAGAGTTGCAGCCACTTCCCGAGGGTGATGACCATAATCATCAACTAATGGCAGTTCACCTAACGCAGGAAGGCTCATTGTCGTGCTTTGAAAACGCCGTCCGACACCTTTAAACACACCTAAACTTTTAATAATCGCCTCATCGGCAACACCAAGCCGAGTTGCCACAGCTATAGCAGCCAAGGCATTCAGCATGTTATGCCAGCCCGGCATATTCAAGGTCACCTGCAATTCCGGATAATCACCGCGCCTTAAAACAGTGAACGATGTCTGCATACCTTGCTGTTTAATATCTATAGCGCGTATATCAGCATTTTCATCAACGCCATAGGTCGTTACCGGCTTGGAAAGCTGCGGCAAAATTTCCCGCACACCTTCATCATCCAGACACAACACCGCCAGTCCATAAAAAGGCAAGTGATGTAAAAATTCAATAAACGTGTCTTTTAAGCGCTGATAACTGCCTTGATAAGTCGCCATGTGATCTTGGTCGATGTTGGTAACTATTGCCATCATCGGCTGCAGGTACAAAAACGATGCATCACTTTCATCAGCTTCAGCGACCAAATAATGCCCTAACCCTAATTTGGCATTAGTACCTGCGCTGTTTAAACGTCCGCCAATCACGAAGGTAGGATCAAGTCCACCTTCGGCTAATATGCTTGCCGTTAAACTGGTTGTAGTGGTTTTACCATGGGTACCGGCTACAGCTATCCCGAACCTAAAACGCATCAATTCCGCCAACATCTCTGCCCGGGGAATTACCGGAATTCTCTTGATATAAGCCTCATCGACCTCTTCATTGCTGCGATCAATGGCACTGGACACCACCACAACATCAACACCGGCAATATTTTCCCGATGGTGACCAATATTGATAACCACGCCTAAATCCGCCAGCCTTTGCGTTACCGCACTGGTCTTAATATCCGAGCCAGACACGTGATAACCCAAGTTCGATAGTACTTCGGCAATGCCGCTCATGCCGGTACCGCCAATACCTACAAAGTGAATTCGTTCAATACTGCCCAGTACATCCGTGGGTAACTGACTATTCGGAAAACTCATACGCCCACCTCTGCCATGCAGTAATTTGCGACTACATCGGTCGCATCTAATCGAGCGCACTGTTTTGCTGCTTTACTCATTACAATCAACTGCTTACTTACCTGAATAATTTGTTCTGCCAACGAAGTGGCATTCAACTCGTTTTGTTTTAGCATTACCGCTGCCCCGACATCAGTTAACACTTTGGCATTTGCAGTTTGATGATCATCTATCGCTCCGGGCAACGGTATAAAAATGGCAGGTACGCCCGCCGCCGCCACTTCACTGACTGTCATCGCACCCGCACGACAAACCACTAAGTCTGCCCATTGATAGGCTGGTGCCATATCTTTTATAAAGTCATTAACTGCTGCATTAACGCCATGGGAAAGATAATTTTGTTCAACTTGATCACGCATCACTGCACCCGTCTGGTGCAAAACACGTACAGGCTGTTTTAACTCGGCTATCGCTAATGGCACTACTTCGTTCAAAATCTGCGCGCCCTGACTCCCTCCAACAACCAGTACATGTAAATCGTCCGCACTTTGCCTATCAACATTATTAAGTTCCTGCAAAAACTGCTGCCTTAGCGGATTACCAGTACATTTGGCATTGAGCTGTTGTTTGAAACTGCCGGGGAAAGCTTCCAGCACTTGATTGGCAATCTTCGCCAGTAATCGATTCGTTGTACCCGGCACTCGATTTTGTTCATGAATAATTAAAGGAATGCCCAGCAATTTCGCCATTAATCCACCCGGCCCCGCAACAAAGCCACCCATGCCCAGCACCACATCGGGCTTGCGCCTCCGTACTACACTCAATGCCTGCCAACATGCCTTGAGCAACATTAAGAACGCCATTAATTTTGACGTAAGCCCTTTGCCGCGCACACCGGCAACAGATAGCCAGTCAATATCAATATTATTTTCCGGCACGACCCGGCTTTCCAGCCCCTTTTGAGTACCCAACCAGCTAACTTGCCAGCCTTTTTCGATTAACTTGTTGGCAACGGCTAGCGCAGG
>JAUYMX010000037.1 GCA_030699345.1 Methylococcaceae bacterium | reverse complement strand
TCGGTGTATTCAGTGCGTTGATGGCGTTGCAGTTTGAGCGGACACGGCAGCTGGGTATTTTACGGGCGATTGGAATAACTTCCCGGCAGTTAACGGTGCTGATAATCAGTGAAACCGGACTGATGGGTTTAATAGCTGGATTACTTGCCGTTCCTGTCGGTTTTATCGTGGCTTATATTTTAATTTTTGTGGTTTACCAACGCTCATTCGGCTGGACAATGGCATTTTATTTCGATGCCGGTGTGCTGTATCAAGGACTGGCTTTAGCGTTTATTGCGGCATTATTGGCCGGTATTTTTCCTGCCATGAAAATGGCCCAGACCCATCCAGCTGAGGCCTTGCGGACAGAATGAAAACAAAGTTCTTAATCTACGGTTTATTGTCGGCATTGCTGTTGGTGATTGACTGGCAAATGTTTATGGTGCCAGTCGAAACTAACGTTACTGAGGATGTTATTACCGCAAGCACCAAGCAAAAAAATGAGTCGTTCAGTAGCGCGTTATCCAATGAAAACGCGGGCTTTGCCAAGGCATTAAATCTGAGAGAATTTTCCTTCCCAAGCGATCATGGTCCGCACAATGATTTCCGGTCTGAATGGTGGTATTTCACCGGTAACCTTACAGACCGGCAAGGGCGGCAGTTTGGTTATGAACTGACGTTTTTTCGTTTTGCTACCAAGGCTGGCGCGCCGGAATCAAAGTCTGTTTGGCGGTCAAATCAAACATACATGGCGCATTTAACTTTAACTGACGTCCAAGGAAATCGCTTTTACACCGATGAACGATTCAGCCGGGCTGGTAATGATCTTGCCGGTGCTGCTAATAAAAAGTATCACGTTTGGCTGTATGACTGGTCGGCAAAAACCCAAGGTGAGACCGATTTCCCGCTTCGCTTGCAAGCTAAAAGCCATGACTTTGCCATTGATCTGTTATTAACCTCGCCAAAGAGCTATGTGTTACAAGGTGATCGCGGTTTAAGCCAGAAAAGCCGCGAACCGGGTAATGCCTCGTATTATTACTCTTACCCTCGGTTATCGACTGAAGGCACGGTCAGTGTCGCAGACAAGCAGTTTTCAGTTACCGGTACCAGCTGGATGGACAGAGAATGGAGCGCCAGCGCCTTGTCGTCAGAACAAAGCGGCTGGGACTGGTTTGCCTTGCAGTTGTCGGATAATACCGAACTGATGTTTTATCGATTGCGGCGTAAGGACGGTCAAGCGGACAGCAATAGCGCTGGTTCTTTGGTGTTGGCAGACAATGCCAAAGTGGCGCTTAAAGACAATGATGTCACGATTAAAATTCTCGATAGCTGGACAAGTCCACACTCAAAAATAACTTATCCATCGCGATGGCGCTTGGCTGTTCCTTCTCAAGGGCTTGAGGTTGAGGTTGACCCTTTGCTAGGTGATCAAGAGTTAAAATGTCAGTTACCGTTATTGGGAAGGAGCGGTCAGTGTTAAAGGCACCAAAAACGGCCAGCCCATTTCAGGCCAGGGCTATGTTGAGTTGGCCGGT
>JAUYMX010000025.1 GCA_030699345.1 Methylococcaceae bacterium | reverse complement strand
ATTGCGGCTGAAAACTACCCATTTTGCACTATTGATCCCAATCTAGGAGTTGTGCCTTTGCCTGATCCACGTATGGATAAACTGGCAGAAATCGTTAAACCTGAACGCATGCTGCCAACCACAATTGAATTTGTTGATATTGCCGGTTTAGTCGCAGGTGCTTCCAAAGGTGAAGGCCTTGGTAACCAGTTTTTGGGCAATATTCGCGAAACTGATGCAATTGCCCACGTTGTGCGCTGTTTTCAGGACGATAATGTAATTCACGTCGCCGGCAAGATTGATCCTATTAATGATATTGAAGTTATTAATACCGAATTGGCTTTAGCCGACATGGCTTCAGTCGAGCGAGCGCTACAAAAAACCAGTAAAGGTGCTAAATCCGGCAATAAAGACGACGTAGCCAAAAAGCTAGTACTCGAAAAAATACTGGTACAACTTGATACTGGAGCGCCGGCACGCACTTTAGGGTTGACTGATGATGAAAAAGCCCTGATTAAAGACCTGTGTTTGCTAACCATTAAGCCAACTATGTACATTGCCAATGTTCAAGATGACGGCTTTGATAACAATCCTTTACTCGACCGCGTAAGAGCCTTTGCTGATCAAGAAGGTGCAATGGTAGTGCCTATCTGTGCGGCTATTGAAGCGGAAATCTCCCAATTGGATGACGACGAAAAACAAGAATTCCTGGATGATTTAGGGTTGGAAGAACCCGGCCTGAACCGTGTTGTCAGGGCTGGCTACAGTTTGTTAAATCTAGCGACCTATTTTACCGCTGGCGTTAAAGAGGTTAGAGCTTGGACCATTTCCATCGGCGCCACCGCACCACAAGCAGCCGGCGTGATCCACACTGATTTCGAAAAAGGCTTCATTCGTGCTGAAGTAATCGCTTATCAGGATTTTATTGCTTACAAAGGCGAACAAGGCGCGAAAGATGCTGGTAAGTGGCGATTGGAAGGCAAAGATTACATCGTTAAAGATGGCGATGTAATGCATTTTAGATTCAACGTTTGACAAAAGCAGGGCGCATAACTAAAATGCGCCCTCTTTGATACAGACAGATTAAGGCGATATAGCTCAGTTGGTTAGAGCACGGGATTCATAACCCCGGGGTCGGTGGTTCAAATCCACCTATCGCC
>JAUYMX010000017.1 GCA_030699345.1 Methylococcaceae bacterium | reverse complement strand
GCAACTTCCAATTCGCCATTGTTATTCAGAAACTGCCATTTTGGTATACGACCTTCTGATTTTGAATAAGTACTTACTATAACCAAATCGTTTTCTATATCGATTACAGTACCTTTCAATATGGCACCAGGACTCATTTGGGTCCTAGTCAAACTTTCTTCGAGTAATTCAGCAAAGCTTTCGCTCATTTTCTATTCCCAAGCTTGTCGAAACTCGAACAAGCCTTTTCGTTATCAAAGTTAAAAAAATGCACTAAGTTATGAGTGCAACGATAGAAAATCCTTAACGGATTAAATTTAATACTTCCTGTATAACAACTTCCAAAGACATATCAGAAGAATCTATATATATTGCATCAGCGGCCATTGCTAACGGAGCAGCTTCCCTTTCCATATCACGACGATCGCGAGCTTCAATTTCCTCTGTTATTTTTTGAAGATTAACATCAATTCCTTTCTCAATCAACTGTTTATAACGCCTGTTCGCTCTTTCGGCGGCACCAGCCGTTAAAAAAACTTTATATTTTGCATCGGGAAAAACGACCGTTCCCATATCGCGGCCATCGGCCACAAGCCCAGGAAGTTGCTTAAAATCTTTTTGTTTTTGCAAAAGAATGGCGCGGACTTCAGGTATCGCCGCAATCTTTGAAGCTACGCTACCAGTTTGTTCCGATCCCAATTGCGCAGTAATATCTTCGCCGTCCAGCTTAACAATTAATTCATCAAGACAATCAAACTCAAGTCGCATCCTAGCTGCCACATCAGTGATCTCTTGTGGATTATCTAAATTGATGTTTTGCCTTAAGGATGCAATCGCTAACGATCTGTAGATAGAGCCACTGTCCAAATAATGCCAACCCAATTTTTTGGCTACGGCTCGGCTAACCGTGCCTTTTCCCGCGCCGCTTGGGCCGTCTATGGTTAATACAGGAATACTCATAAAATCTCCTCGGCAATACTCAAACCCAGTTGTTGCGCCAGTGTTTTAAAGCCCGGAAACGAAGTATTCACATTTTCGCAATCATGAATCGTTATCGACTTAGAAGCCTTTAATGCTGCAATTGCAAAAGACATGGCGATACGGTGGTCGCCATGAGAAATAACTTCTCCGCCACCAATCGTTCCACCTTGAATTATCATGCCGTCAGCAGTCGGCTCAGCGCTAACACCCAATATTTGCAGGCCGTCGGCCATCACCTGAATACGATCTGATTCTTTTACCCTGAGCTCTTCGGCACCGGTTAACCGCGTTTGTCCTTCAGCACATGCCGCTGCCACAAACAACACAGGAAATTCGTCGATTGCTAATGGCACCAAAGCTTCAGGAATATCAATGCCTTTTAGTGGACTGTACACCACATGCAAATCAGCGACCGGCTCGCCACCGACTTCCCGTTGATTCAAAATTTCAATATTCGCACCCATGAGCTTAAGAATATCGATCACTCCAGTACGAGTAGGATTGATACCGACATGCTTAAGCAGCACATCAGAGCCGGGCGCAATTGAAGCCCCTACCAGAAAAAATGCTGCCGAGGAAATATCACTGGGGACGTCAATATCCGTCGCTTTTAACTGCCCTTCCGCAGTAATGATCACTTTTGCCGCGCCTGATCCAGACTGGTCTGCGGCATACACACCATCCTTGGCGATATTATCTTGTCGTTTTACTGGATAGGCAAAACCAGCGAGCATGCGCTCGGTATGATCTCGCGTTGGTGCTGGTTCGGTCACACTGGTTTCGCCTTGCGCATACATACCCGCCAACAACAAACAAGACTTAACCTGGGCACTTGCCATCGGCATCGTGTAATCAATGCCTTTTAACTGCCCTGCCCGACCAAAAATACGCAACGGAGCGGTTCCTTGCTCAGTGGTTTGAATATCGGCACCCATTGCTGCCAAAGGCGCGGTGACTCTCTTCATTGGTCGACCGGATAACGATTTATCGCCCGTCAATACCGAATCAAATGCTTGCCCAGCCAATAAGCCACTCAACAGGCGCATGGAGGTGCCTGAATTACCTAAATATAAGTCTCTTGCTGGGGCTTTCAAACCATGCTTGCCGACACCATGGATCGTCACTTGGCCATTTTCCGGTCCTTCAATAACCACTCCCATATCTTTAAATGCCTGCAAAGTGGCCAAAGCGTCTTCGGCTTCAAGAAATCCGGTGACA
>JAUYMX010000009.1 GCA_030699345.1 Methylococcaceae bacterium | reverse complement strand
GGCAGGAGCGATAACGCATTGCCGGGTGGGAGCGACGCCCTCGTCGCGATTTGAAGCCATCGGTCGCGACGTGGGCGTCGCTCCCACAAGACACTCCCGCTGGACACTTTCACAGCAATCAACTGATGCTGAATAGTTACACGAAATCCACCTAAAAAAACAAATCGGTTCATATCAACCATCGAAATTGGTTGATATGAACCGATTGTGCTTGGATAAGTCGGTTTTGGTGGTGCGTAATGATTTAAAAAGTAAATTAATACAACGGGTTAGTAATTATTATTTCATTTGGCACAGTAATCGCAGGCAGTTAATACAAGTTGTTTATTGTTTTTATCAGGAGCGAATATGAGTACTGTATTGCCATCCGCAATCCCTCTTACCGGCTTGGCCGGTCTAAAACAAAACTGGCGCAGCGATTTATTGTCCGGTTTTTTGGTTTTTTTAATTGCGTTGCCATTGTGTCTAGGTATATCGATGGCGTCCGGTTTTCCACCTTCGGCGGGTATTATCACGGCCATTATTGGTGGGATACTGGTTTCAAGGATTAACGGTTCATTTATGACCATCAACGGCCCGGCAGCCGGGTTGATTGTTGTCGTGCTTGGCGCAGTCCAAGAGCTGGGCGAAGGCGATCCGATGGCGGGATATCGCTATGCGCTGGCTGCGATTGTAGTCGCCAGTGTGATACAAATCTTGTTGGGCGTATTTAAAGCCGGGCGACTGAGTTCGTTCTTTCCCGCATCGGTGGTACATGGCATGCTGGCAGCCATTGGTATCATTATTATGGCCAAGCAGATTCACGTCATGTTGGGTGTTGCCCCGGAAAAAGGCAGCAGTTTGCTGTCTACTATTGCCCAGATTCCGCACAGCCTAGTTAATCTTAATCCGGAAATTGCCATTATCGGTTTGACCGGCTTGGCGATTTTGATTTTCTGGTCAGTCATTAAAAACCCAACATTGAAGATGGTTCCCGCGCCGTTGTTAGTGGTGTTGTCGGGCATTGCGTTAGCCAGATATTTCGATCTGGAACATCAGCACATGTATTTGTTTTTGCCTGATGCGCACTTTTTACCGCATCACGAAGAAACAGTCGGGCCAGCGTTTTTAGTCGCGATTTCTGAAGATTTCATGTCCAGTTTCTATTTTCCTGATTTTTCTAAGATCGCCACGCTCGAATTCTGGGAAGCGGTGGTTGCGATCAGCTTAGTCGGCAGTTTGGAAAGTCTGTTAAGTGCCATCGCGGTTGATAAGCTCGACCCTTACAAACGTCATTCCAAGTTAGATCGTGATTTGACTGCTGTCGGCGTAGGTAATTTGGTTGCCGGTATGGTCGGTGGTCTGCCGATGATTGCTGAAATCGTGCGGAGCTCGGCCAATGTTAATAACGGCGCGAAAACACAATGGGCCAATTTTTTCCATGGTGCCTTCTTGTTGTTGTTCGTGGTGCTGTTTCCACGTTTGATTCACAGCATACCGCTGGCGGCATTAGCATCATTGCTGGTGTTTACAGGCTTTCGCTTGGCTTCTCCAAAGACATTTGCGCAGGTCATGGGCATTGGTAAAGAACAGCTGTTTATATTCTTGGCTACCATCATCGGCGTGTTAGCTACCGATCTATTAATAGGTGTGGCGATAGGTATTTTGGTTGAGTTTCTTATTCATATGCTGAGTGGTGTCAGGCTAAATAATCTATTTAGAATTTATTTTGCCATCGAAAAGAAACAAGATGAGAAAAATAACGATACCTACATTATCAACTTGGTAGGTGCGGCCATTTTTTCAAATTTCATACGTTTAAAAGCCGATTTAGCCGCCTTGGAAAAAGGTAAGACGGTGGTATTTCAATTGAACAACACGTTTTTGCTAGACCATACCGTGATGGAGTTTTTGCATGATTTCCAACATAACTACGAAGAACAGGCAGGTCGTTGTATTTTTATCGGTATGGAATATCTCGACACTTATTCACGGCATCCGCTGGCCGCACGAAGAATGAAACCCGATCACATGAGTCGTCGGAAAAGCGATCAACGTGGCCTTTAGAACATAATCATTAAGAGGAGGTTCTAATGAAACCTGTTGAGTTTGACTTGAACGTCTCGATTGACCACATCTCACACTGGCTGCCTGTGCAGGGGCCTATTAAGGATTTTATTCATCACAATACCCTGCATGCCGTGCAACATTATCCTTTTCACCAAGGCGTGGCGATTGCAGCAAAGGTGTTTGGTGCACGTAGTTATTTGGCATTGACAGATTACCAAACCATGCACAAACAAGGCAGGATCAAGGATTTTGCGATTGATTGGGCTATTAAACATTCCGGTTGTCAGCTGGAAAGCATATCGGCATTGAAAGAAAAGCTATTTGCGGTAGACAGTACCGACCATTATCCACCCGTATCGCTGGCTAATCATGGTGTCCGCAATAGCTGGCTGACGCATTTGGAAGTTGATTTGAATTCGCTCGTTCATCCAATTATGTTCCGGCTGCTGGCGAACTTTTTGGATCAAGGTATTAGCCGTTGGACCTTGGCTAAACCTGATGAATCATTTTTAAGCTGTGTCTGGCGCTTGGCGCAAAACAGTCTGTTGCCGCTTTATCCGTTTAATGAGCCAGCCATTCGAAACTTATTAAATGAAAGTCCTGATGATTTAATTTCGACTTGCTTGCGACGAATTGTCGGTGTTGAATCATTTTACGAACAATATCTTTTGGAAATGCTACTGGCTCATCCCGGCTGGGCCGGTATGGTGCGTCTTATCGAACTTGATCCGAAAGCTTTACTGGAACGTCGCCAGATTACGCTGAAAGAACTCATTGCCGTAGAGTTGCTCGCTGAATTGGCGATTCTTAACAAAAAAAGAGGCGCGAAATTTATTACCGTTGCGCAAACGCCGCACGCTGCCGACATACCGCTGTTAAGCGACTATGAGGCCAAAGCTATCGTGCCGTTACCGTTAAAAGTGTGGCATGAAGCGATGGAATATTCGCTGCATACCGAGTTATTGATTGCGTTAAAAGCACCGACTTTGTCCTTCGACAAGCTCAGGACGAACGAAGACTTGTTGAGTCCGTTCGTGGTGAGCTTGTCGAGCGCTCTCCTGAACACAGTCGAAGGGCATGAGCGAAATCAACTGGATTTCATACCTCCTAAAGAAGAGCCAATCGCCCAGGCATTTTTTTGCATCGACGACAGGGAATGCTCGCTACGACGCTATTTGGAAGAACTTAATCCAGCTATTGAAACCTTCGGTGCGGCTGGATTTTTTGGCATTGATTTTTTGTATCAGGGTTTTGATGATGCCTATCCGGTAGCCCAGTGTCCCAATATTCTCAATCCTAAACATTTGATCATGGAATCAAACTTGCGGCCGGAAGCGGAAAAAAATGCCGTGACCGAAGGCTTATCCGATCTACACATCAAGCCGCATTCGCTTTTTAAAGGCTGGTTGTTCACGCAGATTTTGGGGATCGGTTATGCCGCGCGGATGCTTTGGGATGTGTTTCGTCCCAGCTCGCAACTGCTAAAAATCAAAAAATTAAGCGAAGTTGACGCGCATACCCATTTGCATTTGTTGCGGGAAAGCGATGAGCCTAATGCCGATGGGCAATTACTGGGTTTTTCGGTGACGGAAATGGCCGACAAAATTGAGGGATTACTGCGCAATATCGGCCTGACTAAACAATTTGCGCCGTTGGTTGTAGTGGTTGCGCACGGTTCCAGCAGTGCTAATAACCCGCATTTTGCCGCTTACGATTGTGGCGCTTGTTCAGGCAAACCCGGCGCGCCAAATGCGCGTGCATTTGCCTGGATGGCTAATTACGAACCGGTGCAGGAAGTGCTTCGGGCGCGTGGTATTGATATTCCGGCAAGCAGTTATTTTGTTGCGGCTCTGCACAACACCAGTCGTGACGAAATCACTTATTTCGACAAACATCTGTTTGCCCAATATCCAGTAGATGTCCTGCAGACTTTTCAACACACCATGCAGCAAGCGTTGCAAAAAAATGCCTTGGAGCGCTGTCGGTGGTTTGAGTTGGGCCCGCAAAAGCATGCATTTGAAGAAGCACATCAACATGTTGCTACCCGCGCGTCGTCTATATTCGAACCGCGGCCTGAGCTTAATCATTCCAACAACCTGTATTGCGTGGTGGGCAGGCGCGCATTAACACGGGATTTATTTCTCGATCGGCGCTCATTTTTGCACTCTTACAATCCTGATTCGGACGCTGATGGCCAGATCGTTGTCAAAATTCTATCGGCGATTATTCCAGTCTGCGGCGGTATCAATCTTGAATATCTGTTCTCACGCATCGATAACTCGGTGTATGGCGCGGGTACTAAGCTGCCGCATAACGTTATTGGCCTGCTTGGCGTTGCCAATGGTGTTGAGGGTGATTTACGGACCGGTTTGCCATCGCAAATGATCGAGGTACATCAGCCGGCGCGGTTGCTGATTGTTATAGAACAAACCACGGAAGTTCTGGATAAAGCCTTTGCAAAGCTGGGAGTCTCGTTAAAAGAGTGGCTGGATAACGACTGGGTGCGTTTGGCGGCTTGTCATCCAGGCACGCATGAGTTGTTCTTTTATCACTGCACAGGTTGGGAGCCGGTTGAATTGCCAGCCAACAGTGTAGTGCCAATGGCCAGTTGCTCTGAAAATATTATCGTTGGTCAACGTGCAACGATTCCGGTGCATGGTCTTCGTAGGAGCGTCGCATGAATTCATTACTACTTGCTTGCCAGTTTTTACCTCTGTTGGGTCTTTTATTGATCGCTTTGTTGGGGTCGAACGAAAAGAAAATCGCGACCATTAGCTTCTGGACCACGCATGCCATGGGGCTGAGCATAATTGCGCTGCTTATTCTATGGGCGGCTAACGGATTTCCTGATCACGAATTCGAGTGGTTTACGTTGTATGAGCGAGGCAGTTACCAATTCCCGATCCTGTTTTATTTTGACCGTATCGGCGCGGCTTATTTGTTTGCCGTGTGGGTGATTTTTTCGGTGATTGTGCGTTACTGCCGAAATTATTTGCATCGGGAAAGCGGCTATAAACGCTTCTTTATGACTATTTTCGGTTTTGCACTGGGCCTGAATATGGTCGTGTTGTCCGGGTCTATAGATATGCTATTTGCAGGCTGGGAAATTGTCGGCATCTCGTCATTTTTATTGATTGCTTTTTACCGGCATCGGGTGCAACCGGTACGCAATGCGTTGAGGGCGTACACGGTTTATCGCTTTTGTGACATCGGCTTGCTGCTGGGTGCGTGGATGAGTCATCTGCTATTTCATGAGAGCGATCATTTCAGTAATCTTTCTGTTCTATTTGAACAAAATGCGCCAGCGCCAGCCAGTTATCCCTCGTTATTGCTGATGTCGGTGCTGATATTTATCGCGGCTTGCGGCAAATCGGCACAGTTTCCGTTTTGTTTTTGGCTACCGCGGGCGATGGAAGGGCCGACGCCGTCCAGCGCGATTTTTTACGGTGCCTTATCGGTACATTTGGGCGTGTTTTTACTGCTACGCACGGCACCGATATGGAGCTATCACTACATACCTAGAACGGCGCTGTTTTGTATTGGTTTACTGACAGTGGTGATCGCCAGTTTGTCAGAAAAAACGCAATCAAACATAAAAGGGCAGGTGGCTTATGCCTCGATTACCCAGGTAGGTTTCATGTTTATGGAGCTGGCGCTGGGCTTGGAAACCTTGGTGTTAGTGCATTTCTTGGGCAACGCCTTTTTACGATGCTATCAATTGCTGGTATCGCCGTCTATCGTTGCGCATATGCTGCGAGTGGAAGGCGCTATCGATAGCAACTTTAATGTGAAAAACACTTCAATATCAGACTACCTGCCGGTGTCGATACGTGACACGCTGCCGGAAGTTTTGCAAAACACGTTATATGTGTTCGCGCTGCAGGAAGGTAATCTGGAGTTGTTGGTCCGATCATTGCTTTGGACCCCGTTGAAAAGAGTGGGCGCAAAAATTAATAACGTCAATTTGTGGTTAAAAATTGGTATCGGTTTAGGCGTTGTGACTGTGATTTGGCTTGCCTTTACAACCGAGCTTATTAATCCCACTTATCTAGCCACGCCAGCGGCATTGGCCATGATGATGGCTTCATTAAGTGCGTTTAGTCAGAAACACAGTTTTATTAATGTTTGGAATGCTGTTGCGATGAGTGCCTTATTAGCTGCCAGTGCCGTTTGGTTATTACATCCGGATGCTTGGTCGGATATTGTCTTGTTTGCGATAGGTATCATCCCATCATGGCTGCTCGGCATTTTGGTGTTAATCAAGTTACCGAAAAAAGATAACTTTAAAGACTCACCTTTCGCTTATCGGGCCATGGCGGAGACAAATCCGGTTTTGGCATCGTTATTATTTATCAGCTTTTTAGGTTTAGTGGGCTTTCCGATTACCCCGGCATTTATTGGAGAAGACTTACTGCTGTATCACGCCAGCAGCCAATATTCGTGGATTGGCGCGCTCATTGCCGTGTGTTTTGTCATTAACGGTATTGCTGCGGCGCGGGTGTTTTTGAGGATTTGTATGGGCAGGCCATTGGAAATTAGCCAATCTTGAATATGGATTGGAATCGACGGCACAAGTTTAAGCAGTTGTCGCTGATTACTTATTGTTCTAAACGGAGAAAAATGATGCTGAACAAGAACATGCTTACTGGCTTAGCCATGCTGGCTGTTTCACTGGGTATTGTTAACAATACTGTCGCTGCGGATGAGTTATTTCAAGATGCCGGTAGCTGGCTGCAAGTTGTTGGTGAAGGCAGTTTAAAAGCCATCGATCCAAGCCTGGAAAAAGGCCGGATTTGGGTTGAAGGACAAGCCCGTTTTGATGACAATTGGAATCACTGGTACCAAGGCATAGTTAGAACCGCTATAGGCTATTCGATTAGCGATAGAGCCACCATTTGGGCGGGTTATACGTGGGTACCTACGCAAAATATAGGCAAAAATTATGTATCGCAACAGGACGTGTGGCCTGCGTTTCGGTATGTACTACCCACAGATGTGGGAACGTTTACATTCAGAACCATGGTTGAAACTAATTTTCTACCGGGCAATGGTAGCGATGTCAGAGTGCGTCCACGGCAGATGATTCGTTTCCTGCATCCTCTGGAATTTGAACCGCGCTTGAGCTTGATTGCTTGGGATGAGTTTTTCGTGCGCATGAACTCAACACCCAAAGGTGGTCAATCCGGTTTCGATCAAAACCGGGCGTTTGCCGGATTAGGCTGGACGTTTAATAAAAACTTCCGCACTGAAGCCGGTTACATGAATCAATATTTGGACGATGCCACCCACACCAATAACACCATGCGCCATTTGATTATGGGCTCGTTGTTTGTCAATTTTTAGCTGAATACCTTTTGCAGACCAGACAACAGAAAAAATGAAATCACATTATCCACGCCCCATACAACACCGCGTCTTGGCTTTTTTGCTACTGCTATTGCTGGCGCTGGCAACGCTGGGCGGGCTGATTTGGCGTAATTTGCAGCATTTTGATGCGGTGCTGTCGCATGTGGATTATTCGCATAGCGTGCAAAATGTTGCTGTGGAATTGCGACACTCGCTCATTGAATACCTTGCCGAATCCGTGTCGGTAGCCTATCCAGAAGTGCTTACCAACACTGTTAAAGCGTTAACTCTTACTTTAGCCGAAATAGATGCGTTGACTGCAGATGAAGTGATTTTATCGCCCGCGACTAAAACCAGTATGGAAGAGGTCAGAAAGTTATTGTCAGAAATAGGGTCGTTGGATAAAAAGGAAAAAAACGTCCGCTTGATCGAAGCTCTAAAGGTTATGAGCCAAGCGCTTGATAGCGAATTGATTGAGCGAGACCATTTGCTAGAGCAAATCAGCAAAGATACTGAAACCGAATTGACGGTGGCATCAATGTTGTTGGGGATGATCTTGGTGATTGCGGTGTTATTTTTTTATAGAAGAATCCTGCACCCACTAAACGACCTTAGACAGTTGTTGGAACGGTTAATTGATGAATCTTATACACCAATAACCACGGCACATTTAGACCCGTTATTGTTACCGGTTTTTAATAGCTATAACGAAATGGTTAAGCATTTGGCTGAGCTGGAAGAAGCCAAACGCCTGCATGCACAATCATTGCAATATGAAGTCAGATTAGCCACTCAAGCATTGCTGGAACAGCAAACCAGTCTGGCACGTGCAGAACGCCTGGCGGCTATCGGTGAAGTGGCCGCCAAACTGGCTCATGAAATACGTAATCCATTAGCCGGTATTCAAATGGCATTCAATAATTTACGCAGAGAAATTGATGACCAGCATCAATGCGAACGCATGGGCTTAATAGATGCGGAACTAAAACGGCTGGCGCGCTTGCTTAACGATATGCTTGATCAAAGTCGCCATGCTCCGGAAGAAGCCAAAGCGTTTGATTTAACAAGATTGATCAATGATTTATTAACGTTAACACGCTATCAAATTTCTGAAGATATACAGTTATGCACTGACTTACCACATTCCTTGTTAGTCAATTTACCGGCCAGCGGCATGCGCCAAGCGCTATTAAATTTAGTATTGAACGCCGCTAACGCCCTTGAAGATAGTGCTGGAATCATTACCATTAAAGCGGGACTGGAACATGACGTGTTACGAATTACCGTACTGGATGATGGGCCTGGTTTTTCTGAAGAATTATTGACGCAAGGCATTCGGCCGTTTCGTACCGAGCGCCAACAAGGCACCGGCTTAGGCTTGGCGATGGTGCAACGCTTTGTTAAAGAATTGAGCGGTACTATTAGACTGGATAATATTGAGCCCCATGGCGCCAGGGTGTTATTAACGTTGCCAACGGGAGTGAAATGATTATGGAAACGTTGCTGATTATTGAAGATGAACAACTACTCGGTTCCGAATTATCGCGGCACTATCAAGCACTCGGCTGGGATGTGTTATGGGTACACAATCTTGCCGAAGCTAAAGAGTTATTACTGGTAAAAACCGCCGAACCTTTAGTTATTCTTTCTGACATGAATTTACCTGACGGCAATGCGCTGGATTTCATGGAACAGTTGAAAGCCAAGAGCCGGATAGACGCGGGTTCCATAACGCCATGGTTGTTTTTAACCGGCTACGGCAGCGTGCCTGACTCGGTTAGAGCACTTCAATTGGGTGCGTATGATTTTTTGGAAAAACCCTGCGACCTGGATCGTCTTGACCTGATTGTGGCTAGTGCCGCCCGCAGTGCTACGGTACAACGTCGGGTAATCGACCAAACCCGGCAGGGACATAAACGTTTTTCGCCTGACGCTTATGTCGGTCACAGTCAACAAGCTCATCAGGTCCGGCAATTATTGACGCGATTGACCGAAGTCCCGTTCAGCGCCCTGATCATCGGTGGTGAAAGCGGCACCGGCAAAGGGCTGACTGCGCGCATTTTGCATTACGGCGGCCCGCGTGCCCAACAACCGATGATTGAGGTAAATTGCGCCGCGCTGCCGCGCGAATTATTGGAATCGGAGTTATTCGGTCATGAATCCGGCGCATTTACCGGTGCATCGGGACGCCACCGAGGTTTGCTGGAGCAAGCCGACGGCGGCACCTTGTTTATGGATGAAATCGGCGAAATGCCGCTGGATCTGCAAGCCAAATTGCTCAAAGCCATTGAGGATCACAAAGTCCGGCGCTTAGGTGGCGAAAAAGAAATCAACGTCGATGTGCAAATCGTCGCGGCCAGCAACCGCAACTTGGAAAACATGGTGCAGGCCGGAACCTTTCGCGCCGATTTATACCATCGCCTGAGCGTGTTTAAAGTCATGCTGCCGCCATTGCGGGAAGCCGTGGAAGACCTGGACGAGCTGGTGCCGTTATTTGTGGCTGAATATAACGCCAAGGCCGGGCGACGAGTAAAACAAATTCCTGATGACGTATGGAATAAATTACGGGCTTACGATTGGCCCGGTAACGTCAGAGAACTGCGTAATGTTATTGAACGTTGCGTGTTGTTCGCCGACGGCCCGGTATTTCCCGGTCAATGGCTGCAATTGCCAGGACAGCAAGCTATTCAAGCTGGCGCGGTCGATACCGGAAACAGCCTGAGTCTGCCGCTAGATGGCAGCATGGCACTGGATGACATGGACCGATTTATCATCAAAACCGCATTGGATCGGGCCGGTAACAACCTTACAGCAGCGGCTAGAGCCTTAGGCACCACCCGTGAAACGCTACGTTATCGGGTCAGGAAATATCAGTTGAATGTGACTGAATAGATGGATCATTCCCACACGGGTGAAAATCCCCCACTTTCAGCATGATCTAATACCAATCACAATAAGATCACATGCTATCCCTTCTGCAACGTACCCATAGGGCATAAAGTAGAAGGTCAGGCTGAGGGTTTCAAAAATCTACTTTATTAAATATGCTTGAGCGGTATCTATTAAAAAACGTTAATTTGTAGATTTAGTAAAAAGATAATGTGCTACCAGCCATTCATTGCCATTTCGGTAACCAAATAATTCCGCGCAGGACATAAAAAATATTCGCCAGCGTTGCAACCACAATGGAGCCTCATCGATACCGTAAGTTTCACTAAAAAGTTGCAAAATGGCAGGGCTATGTTGATCGGTATTATTTAACCAGGCTTCAGCCGTTTTTTGGTAATGGCTGCCGGATAAATCCCATTGCGACTGCAACTGTAAATACCGTTGAAAATGCAACAGGGTATCTCGTGCAGGCATCAGGCCGCCGGTAAAAAAATAGCGCCCCATCCAGTTATCATCACCATCGACTTCAAAGGGGTAGGCCAAGTAACGATGACAAAAAACATGCACAAACAACTTGCCTTCAGGTTTCAGCCAGTCGGCTATTTTTTTGAGCAGGTGGTCGTAATTGCGCATGTGCTCAAACATTTCAACCGACACGACCCGGTCAAACTTTTGCTGCAACGTCAGCTGATTTACATCACAGGTAATTACCTCAATATTGCCTAGTGAACGAGCTTGGGCCTGCTGCAGAATATATTCCCATTGACTGTTTGAGTTGGACACTGCAGTGATTCGGCTATTTGGAAAATGCTGCGCCATCCATAATGTTAATGAACCCCAACCGCAGCCTAATTCGAGGATCTGCTGACCATCTTGCAACTGAGCTCGTTCAGTGCTGAGCTTAAGCATCTGCGCTTCGGCTTCATCCAGATTACTTGTGTGAGCATCCCAGTAGCATGATGAGTATTTAAGATGCCTGCCAAGAGCATATTGATAGAACGCGGCGGGCACTTCGTAATGTTGCGCGTTAGCGGCATCGGTTTCAATGGCGATAGGACTGTTGCGTAAAGTAGCGAGAAAATTGCGATAGCGTTGACTTTGTTGTTCTACATCATCTGCAAATTCATCGGCCAGGCGCTGTTTTAATAACCTGCGAATGCCAAAGCGAATTAAAAAATCCGGTAACAATCGTTGTTCGGCGAGTTTAATCACATCCATAGTTGAATCCTAATTAGCATTTCTAGTTTTCAAGAATTTGACTTAGGCCACCAAGGAAAAAACATTGGCGTGGTTTGCTGGTATTGCCGGTAATCTTCACCACGGCTGCGTAATGCCTGCTGTTCTGAGAAAGGAATGCCGGTGAAAAAATATAAGAACGTAAACATCACCGCCGGTGCCAGCCACAGCCAATATTGATATTCGCCGCCCAAACCCATCAGCGGATAAGCAAACCAGTGCAGCCATTCAAAAAAATAGTTGGGATGCCGTGAATAACGCCACCAACCATCTCGACAGCTTTTGCCTCGATTTGCCGGATTTTGCCGAAATTTAACCAGTTGCCGGTCGGCAGTGGCTTCTCCCCATAAGGCGATTCCGGCAACTAATAAAGCCAAACCAACCAAAAGTGGTTGCGGCTGGCTATTTTGCGCAACCGCATAAAACGGCAGGGTTAAAACCCATATAAAACCGGCCTGCAAAATAAAAAACACCAGAAAACCGACTGAGGCATGCGTTGCCAGAGCTTGTCGCATTGCTAGATAGCGCCCATCTTCGGCTTCATTAAAAACTCGATGAGCCAAATGAGCGCCAAGTCTTAAAAACCAGGCTGCTACTAATAATCCGAGGCTGACTTGCAAAAACAAGGGCGCTGATCCAGTAAACGCATACCAAGGTCCAGCGATCATCATGCCAAAAGCCCAGACGACATCGACAATACCGGCGTTTTTTGTGCGTTGTTGCCAAATCCAGGCAACCAGCATGGCTACCGAACTAACGATTGCCACGATCATTAAGCTAGACATAGTCTTCTTCCTTTTGCTTATCCTGTTGTAAACGTGCCGCCAGCCATAATAATAACGGCAACGCTACAGCCCAAGCGGTACCCAAACCGAACAACCAGCTTGAAGATTCAGTGGTGATTGTTACTGCATCCAACCGACTGGCGCCAAGATAGGATAGCGGGCCGCTAATGCCACCCAATAAGGCAGCCAGCCATAATTTTGATTGCAACCAAGCCAGCGAGTGGTTCAATGTCAATGCCAGACCGGCCCACAATAATAAAATCCACAACGGGGCTTTGTCTGCAGTAGGCCAGTTGCCGCTAAATTCCAGCCAGCCCAGCTTTATCCATGTGGTATCCAGGATAAGGCCAATTAATACTGCGACAAGCACCAGCTTGAAGTCGCCTGATTTATGATTGACAGGGCGAGTTTGCCAGTAGACAAATAACGCCAGTACGATTGGTGCCAACCAAAGTGTGTCCTTACCGGCACCGATAACGGCAGCAAACCACAAGGCTTGCATCCAGATCATGTTGATTAAATTAGATGGTTTCATAATTAGGTAGCCATTGTTGACGGCGGTTGCCGGGTTTGGCGAACAGCAGTTGCACGTTGGAAATGGATTTTTCTTTAAAGCCGCCTTCGCAGTAACAAAGATAGAATTCCCACATCCGAATGAACTCTTCGTTGTACCCCAAGGCTCTGACCTGATTGATTGTCGCCATAAAATTCTTGCGCCAATGGTTGAGGGTGCGCGCGTAACTTTCGCCTTGATCTTCTAAATTGATCAGGCGGAGATCGATTGCTTTGGCAGCGCTTTGCACGATCGTACTGACGCAAGGAATGAAACTGCCGGGGAAAATATAGCGTTTAATGAAATCAACGCTTTTAAGTGCCTGACGGTAATACCGGTCTTCGATGGTGATGGCTTGAATCAACGCCAAGCCATTGGGCTTTAACAACATGGCGCATTGTTTCAGATAGGTGTCCAGAAAGTGATGGCCTACCGCTTCAATCATTTCAATGGATACCAATTTGTCGAATTTGCCCTGCAGCTTGCGGTAATCCTCCATGATAACCGTCACTTTGTCGGCAACACCGGCTTCAGCGATCCTGATTTTGGCGGCCTGAAATTGCTCTTTAGAAATTGTCGTTGTGGTGATTTTGCAGCCGTAGTTTTTGGCGGCGTAAGTTGCGAAACCGCCCCAGCCGGTGCCGATTTCGATGACATGATCCTCAGGTTTTAAATCCAGTTTTTGACAGATGCGTTCGAGTTTTGCTGTCGATGCGTCAGCCAGGCTTAAATCCGGACGATGGAAAGTTGCCGACGAATACATGCCATGTGGATCAAGAAACAATTCGAACAATTCGTTACCCAGGTCGTAATGTGCCGCAATATTTCGGCGACTGCCCTGCTCAGAATTACGATTGGCAAAATGCCAGGCTTTTAACAGCTGGTTTGCCAATGTTGCCAAACCGCTTTCCATGCTGTTGAGCAGGTCACGGTTACGCACCAGTGTCTGAATCACATGACACAGATCATCCGCCTGCCAGACACCATCCATATAAGCTTCCGCTGCACCAATTGAGCCGCCCAGCGCAACCTGACGGTAAAAAACCAGGTCTGACACCGTAATTCGGGCGCTTAATCCATCGTCAGCAATTGTACCTAATTCAATTTCACCGAGTTGGTCAGTGATGGTAAGCAAGGCATTTTCCAGCTGGGCAAGATTGCTTAAAAAGGCTTTGCGGCATAACAGATCAATTTGACTTGGGCTTTTGCTTGTTAATTCAACCGTTGTATTCATTTTAAGTCTCCATTGTTTAACGGTGTTTTCTTAGCGGGATGCTCAAATGAAGGTATGCCCTTTAGCCATAAGCGCAAGGCGTTCCAGTAAATCAGCAGAACAACCCGGCAAGTCATAAAGGGATAACGCATGGGAATGTTGCGCATGGCTTGTTGAGTCATGGCATGGCTTTGCAGCTGCAATGTCGCATCAAAGCAGGGCTGCTGTTGCTGGTGCAGTTCCATATGAATGATCACGTTGGTATCTTGCAGACTGAATTTCCACAGGTAGCGTAGAGCCATCGGCATGAACGGCGACACATGAAAAGCCTTGTCGAATTCAAATGTCCACTTGCCATTATTAGTAGGACTTGTCTGCGTATCCAGCACGTAACAAAAGCGCTCATTCCAGGGCGTATTGTTGATTTCAGCCAGGATGTACCGGGGCTGGTCTTCACCGGCCGGATAGCAAAAATAAAAGCTGACCGGGTTAAAGCAAATACCGAGAAACCGTAAATGAGTTAACAGGCAGATTCTGCCGCCAAAAGAATGTCCCGTTTGGCTTTTAATACGGTTTTTTACCGCACTGGCTAGATCATCTTTTGAGCTACCAAGGTAATCCTTGCGAAAAAAACTCACTAAATTAAATCGCTCCAGCGACCAGAATCTGCTAATTGCTGCGACTTGCGACAATTCATCCAGATCCAGCCAGGTCATAAAAATAGGGTAACGAAACTCATGATGCTTGGGTGTATAGCGACGATGCCGAATCCAGCCTTCGCACAACCGGCTACGCAGTGGGTTCATGATGCAGTCCATAATAAATCAACCACTTCTTGCGCGCTTTTAGCGCCATCTTCGTGAAAGCCCCAACCCCAATAAGCGCCGGTGTAATAAGTAAATTGTTTACCGTTAATTTCCTCGCGACGCTTTTGCGCTGCCAGACTTTCTTTGGTGTAAACGGGATGATGGTAAGTTCTGGTTTGCAGTATTTTTGCAGGATCGATTTGTTCAGTGCAGTTCAGGGTAACCAGCAAAGGCACCGGCGCAGCCAGGTTTTGCAGTAAATTCATGTAATAAGTAACGGTGCAATGGGATTGCTGGTCGTCAGTTTTTAATGCATTCCAGCTGGCCCAAGCTTTTGGATGCTGCGGCATCAAACGCGAATCGCTATGCAGAGCGACTTCATTTTGCTGATAGGTCATTGCCCCCAGAATTTGAGTTTCGTTGGGGTTGGGATCGGTCAGTAAACTTAAGACCTGATCGCTGTGGCAAGCAAAGATGACCCGGTCGAATTGTTGTGTTTCATCAGCCGTTTTAACGAGCACACCAGAATGATTGCGGCTTACAGCCAACACGGGTGAATTCAGTTTTAATTCGCCTTTAAATTGTTGTTGAAAGGCTTTTACGTAAGTTGAGGAGCCGCCGATGATGGTGCGCCATTCAGGCCGGTCGCTGATTTTTAGCATCTGGTGGTTGGCCATGAAGCTAACAAAATACCGTGCAGGAAATTGTTTTACTGTCTCCGATGGGCCGGACCATAACGCACAGCCCATGGGTAGAATATGATCATCAATGAAGGCACTGCTGTAACGGTTATTGTGCAGGTATTCTCCCAAAGTCAGGTTATCGTCAGTGGTATTTAACAGGGCTGGCGCTTCACGGTAAAAACGTAAAATATCCATCACCATGCGATAAAAGCGCGGTCGCAATAAATTACGCCGTTGGCAAAACAGCTTGTCCAGCGTGGTGGCGTTGTATTCCAGTCCGCTTACCGAATCAGTGACGCTAAAGCTCATATCAGATGACTGAGAAGCCACGTCCAAATCACGTAAGAATTGGCAGAAGTAATGGTAATTGTGTTCGTTAAAGACAATAAATCCGGTATCTACAGGGTAAGTCTGATTAGCAATGACAATGTCATGAGTATCGGTATGTCCACCCAGCATCGCATTAGCTTCAAAAATCGTTACTTCATGCTGCTGGCTTAAATAATGCGCCGCGTATAGCCCGGATATGCCGCTGCCTATGATTGCCAACTTCACTGTTTCAACTCCTTTTGCACAAGCTTGGAATGTAGTCTGTTAACGGGAATTGGTTGCAAATCCCAAATCAAACCGCACCAGGACATGAGTTTTAGCAGGTAATAACTAATATCAATTTCCCACCAGAAAAAACCCTGCCTGGCCGATAAGGGATAATGATGATGGTTGTTGTGCCAGCCTTCTCCCAGTGTTAGCAAGGCCAGCAAACCATTGTTGCGGCTGTCGTCATTGGTCTGGTAACGTTTGGAACCAAAGATATGCGCTAAGGAATTAACTGACAGCGTGCAATGGATCAACACGATAGACGATACAAAATATCCCCAAATCAACATTTGCGAGGCATTGGTACCGAACTCGGGAAAATACAACTCCAGCCATTTGCCCAGTCCCAACATGAAAAAGGCATAGGCAATGGGGACGATAATATCAAACCGATCCAGCCAGCGTAATTCCGGGTATTTCAGTAAGTCACGGACACAGTTTTCGCGTGTGGTGAAGTTTTTCAGGCATAAAAACCAACCCATATGACTCCATAAAAAGCCATGTTTGGGGCTGTGAATGTCTTTATCTTGATCTGAATACAGGTGATGTCGACGATGATGAGATGCCCACCAAATGGGACCGCGTTGCGTGGCTGTTGCACCCAGTAGAGCAAAAATGAATTGCCCGGTTCGGCTGGTTTTAAACGATTTATGGGAGAAATAACGATGATAAAAGGCCGTGATGGCGAACATTCTAAGCAGGTAAGAAAATAAAGCTACCCACAATGCGACAGGACTCCAGCCCACCACAAACACCAGCAAACAAGTGATATGCATCAATATAAATGGGATGACTCTGAGCCAGTCGATAGCATTGCCGACGTTGTCGTCCTCGCTTATGTTGCTGTTATCAATCCAGGCAAACAGCTTGATAAGCTTTTTTTTCACTAACATCTACGGCTCCATGTTGCGATTTTGTTGTATAGAAAATTGCTTTTAATAAGTTTTCAGGAAAACTCACGTTCGAAGTGACTGAGTTAACCGCTACATCATTATTTATAGATATATCGCGCAGATTAATTTGGGCAAGAACTACCGTGACTACTTTTGAGGACAAATAAATGCGTACAATTCTAGTTGTGGGGGCAAGCAGAGGTATCGGCGCGACTATTGCCCACCTGGCAGAAGCGCAATTCCAGGTGTATTCGATTAGTCGAACTTCGCCGGAAAAAACCGGTTCGTTGCACTTTAGCTGTGATGTCTTAACCGATCCTCTGCCGATAATTGACGAACCTTTGTCCGGTCTGGTTTATTGCCCTGGCAGTATCAATTTGAAACCGTTTGCCGGTATCAAAGCCAATGAGTTTCGGCAGGATTTTGAAATCAATCTGTTGGGCGCGGTGCGTTGTTTGCAGCACTATCAACGTAACCTGCAGGCGTCAGATGTTGCTTCCGTCGTGCTGTTTAGCACTGTCGCGGTGCAAACCGGTTTTCCTTACCATGCCACGGTGGCTGCGGCTAAAGGTGCAGTGGAAGGCTTGACTCGTGCCTTGGCAGCCGAGTGGGCGCCCAAAATTAGAGTAAATGCCATCGCGCCGTCGCTCACAGACACGCCATTAGCTGAAAGGCTGTTGAGTGATGACACCAAAAAACAAGCGGCGGCGGCTCGCCATCCACTCAGACGCATAGGAGCAGCCGAGGATATTGCCCAGATGGCAATGTTTTTGTTATCGGATAAAGCCAGTTGGATTAGCGGTCAAATCATGCATGTCGACGGCGGTGTTTCCGCCATTAGAACTTAACTTGGCAAGTAATGATTTTCTGGTAAATTCCCAGTAGGCTTATTTTGAAACAATACCGTAATTCATTGTTTAAAGCTGGTAGGGGAACATCTTGTGCTTATCCAATTACTTAAAAGGTACGATCATGAAAATGCTAGTTTTAATGGCTGCGTTGTTATTTTCAGCGGCAAGCGTGGGCGCGGAATCTTGCCCTGAAATTTTGAATTTCAAAATGACGAAATTAAGATCAACCGAACAGCTTGATTTTTGTCAGTCTTTTCAAGGCAAGGTTGTGTTGGCTGTCAACACAGCAAGTAATTGTGGCTACACTCCGCAATTTGCAGGCCTGGAAGCGTTGTACCAAAAATATAAAGACCAAGGTTTAGTGATTGTAGGCTTCCCTTCCAATGACTTTAATCAGGAATTCGACAATTCAGAAAAAACCGCCAAGGTCTGTTTTATTAATTACGGGGTCACTTTTCCGATGTTAGAAAAAAGTGCTGTAAAAGGCGCAACTGCAAACGGCTTTTTTAAAAAACTGACTCAAGCTACCGGTCAGGCACCGGAGTGGAATTTTTTTAAATATTTAATAAGCACAGACGGTGCAACTATTTCGGCCTTTCCCAGTGAAACCACGCCAGAACAATTGGACTCTAAAATTCGGTCGTTGTTGAACTCCAAATAATTCATTTTCTAAATGTTCAATTTGCTTAGGCTTGCCGAATAGATAGTCCTGAAATTGGGTGCAGCCTTTGTCAAACAAGCGTTGTTGCTGTTCTGTTGCTTCTACTTCTGGAGCAATTCCATCTAAGTCGAGACTTTTTGCCACTGCTATTGGTCTCTGGATCGCTTACAAAAGACTGATCAATCTTGAGTTGATTGTGGGGCGGGTGTTTCCCAAGTTACCAGCCGTAACCATTACTATTCGAGCTAAATCACTACGGCATGGCAATGTTGAACAAAAGTCACTTTTAAATACCGGGCACAAATATATTTCGCCGCTGAAAAAAATATAAGCACACCATCGCCATCACCGCGCCGCTAGTATCCGCCAGCCAATCCATCACATCTGAAGATCGACCTTCGACAAAGGATTGATGCCATTCGTCTGACGCCCCGTATAAACTACAAAACAGAATGCTGATTAAAGCCAGTACAATGGACGAAGTGCCGATATGCCTGAAACTGCGCCAGGCGAATGTTGCCATAATAAAATAAGCGCCTGCGTGGTTGATTTTGTCTTGGAACTCTAGGCCCCACCAAGTGGGTGAGGGCAGGGATTGTTGGTCGGACAACCAATAAATAAACAGGCAATAAAGCAGTAATGCACTTAGGTCGAAATATTTAGTCATGGGGTTTGTGTAAAGGTAATGAATAACGTATTTGATTTTGCCGCTGCGTGTTTACATCGCACAAATATTGATGAAAAGCTGGCGCTAACGCACCAGGCTTGGCAATTATTACATAACGGCGAGCTAAAGCTTAGCCCGTCTTGCCCGCCCTTGCCGATCGAGCAGGTGAGTTTTCCTGATACTCCTGAGTTGCTGGCGCCGCGCAATATGCCTAATCGCAAATTGACTAACCCTCAAGGCGTGGCGGCGTTTTTTCATGCAATTGCGCATGTTGAATTTATGGCGATTTATCTAGCCTGGGACATGCTGTACAGGTTTCGTGGTATGCCCGAGCAATTCTATATGGACTGGCTGCAAGTCGCCGATGAGGAAGCACAGCATTTCGAGTTAATCAGAACTCATTTGCAGGGCTTAAACATTCAGTACGGCGATTTGCCTGCGCATGGCGGTTTATGGGATCACGCCAAAGATACCTCTGATGATTTATTGGCCAGGCTGGCGATGGTGCCGCGCTGCATGGAGGCACGCGGTTTGGATGTGACGCCTGCGATTATCGAAAAATTTGCCAAGTTGGGCGATCAAGCCAGCGTGACGTTGTTAACACGGATTTTGACTGACGAAATTGGTCATGTGGCGCTGGGGTCGAAGTGGTTTAGTGTTGTCTGTGAGCAACGCCGAATGGAGCCAGACAGCACTTATCAAGCGCTGATCACGCAATACTATATTGCCGGTAAACCTAAAGGTCCGTTTAATAGAGAGCTACGTAAACGTGCCGGTTTTTCAGATGTCGAGCTGGATTGGCTGGCCGCGCCATAGGGTGGATTTATGACTGAACTTAATCTTGATATAACGCCGACGCTAGCCGTGCTTGATCAAGATGGCGAGCGTTCTGTGCAACTGTCAGGCGTATGGAATCTGCGCGGTTTGACTGCGGAACCTGCATTGACACAGATTATTACCCTATTGCTTAACGATAAAACGGTTTAGCATTGGGACATGCAGAATGTTGAGGTGCTGGATAATGCGGCGGCATTAATGCTTTGGCAAGCCTGGGGTAATCGCTTGCCGGAAGGCTTGCAACTTCGTCCTGAACATCAACGCCTATTCGAGCGTTGGCAGGAACAAGTCTTGCCGCCACTGCGGTCAGCAAAAATTCAGCTATGGCCGGTATTGCAAAAGTTGCTCAAAGACTTTTGGATTCAGTTGTTGGATGTAGTGTTTTTGCTGGGCCAGTTATTTTTAGACATAACCTATTTACTGCGGCATCCAAGTGAAATTCCTTGGGCGGAGATCTCAATCACCATTTATGAAGCCGGTGTGCGTGCGTTGGGGATTACCGCGCTGGTAGGGTTTTTGATTGGTATTGTGCTGAGCTATTTGTCGGCGTTACAGTTAAAGATCTTCGGCGCGGAAATTTATATCATCGATATTTTGGGCTTAAGCATTATTCGGGAGCTGGGGCCGTTGCTGGCGGCAATCCTGGTTGCCGGTCGTTCCGGTTCGGCGATGACCGCACAAATCGGCATCATGCGCGTGACGGAAGAGCTGGATGCATTATCGGCCATGGGAATCTCGCATTCCGTGCGGATAATTTTACCGAATGTGGCAGCATTAACGCTGATAATGCCGCTGATCAGTATTTGGACCGATGCCGCGGCACTCATCGGCGGCATGTTTTCCGCGCAAAACACCTTGGATATTAGCTATCAACAATTTTTCTTTAAATTGCCCGATGTGGTGCCTTTAGCTAACGAGTTTATCGGCATAGGTAAAAGCGCGGTTTTTGGTTTAATGATTGCTTTAATCGCGTGCCATTTTGGCTTTCGGATTAAGCCCAATA
>JAUYMX010000191.1 GCA_030699345.1 Methylococcaceae bacterium | reverse complement strand
TCTTTGGCTACTTTCTTTTCGACTGCAAGGATGCAGGAGGTAGAGCAACGCAGGGAGCAGTTGCCGAGGCGAAGCAAAAGAAAGTAGCTCGCCTGTCGGTGCGAGAACCGACATTAAAATAAACTGTCGCGATAGCGACACCAGCGATCCTTGAGTATAGGTAAAGATCATTTCTTTTAGTTTGCGTAACATCAGTGATTAAGGCGCAGCGCCAGAACCTATGAAATTAAGTTCACCATTGCAACGCTCGTAAGCGCGAAAACTTTTTCCGTTGGTGTTCATGCATGCGTTTCATCACATTAACCAATGCTTCTATCGCATCCAGTATGTAGGGACCTTTGTTAAGCATGACGCATTCCGCGCGCACGGCCATGGCTGCATCGGTAAATTCAGGGCGTGACCGGGTGCCTTTTTTGGCGATGGATTCGAGTACTTGTGTTGCCCAAATGACGGGAACATGCGCCGCCTCACATAGCCATAACAATTCTTCCTGTATTTCAGCCAATCTGGCACTACCCAGTTCCACCGCTAAATCGCCACGGGCAATCATGATGCCTAGGTTGTATCGCCCGATAGTGCCCAAGATAATGTCCGGCAGATTTTTTACCGCACGATTGGTTTCAATCTTGGCGATGATAGGCATTTCCGCAGCGTTGCGTTTTGCCAATTCATCCATCAATAACTCCATATCCTGTTGGCTTTCGACAAATGAAAAGCCAACTAAATCGGCATGAGCACAGGCAAAATCCAAGTCGACTAAATCTTTCTGACTTAATGGCGACAAGCCAAGATCGGTTTCCGGAAAATTAATGCCTTTGTCGGAATTTATACAAACGCCGCTGGATTTTGCATGAGTGATGCGCAACAGCGCACCTTTTTTGGACACGGCTTCGACTGTCGCGCCCAGTTTGCCGTCATCGATCCATACCGGTTGCCCCACCTTAAGTTTATTGATGGCCGATGACAGTGTACAGCCAATTTGCGCGGGGTGTGTTAACTCACCATCGGCATTATGTTCAGCGGGTTTACCAAGAATATGTTCTGCCGTTAGCAGAACCGTATCGCCTTTAAACACCCGAATCTCCAAAGGCTCACCTGGAAATTCGCCCAAATTAAATTTGCCAACCGTTTTCTGGGGGGCTGACTTATCTGCGGACAACAGTTGTATGACACAACCAGAAGCCAGATAAGCCGTTTGCGGGCAACTTACCAGCCAATCGGACTCAGACAGCGCTTGCTCCACTTGTAAATATCGGGGCCTATTACGCGTATCAGTAAAGCTCAATGTCATTTTTGGCTGAAGTTGCCGGTGTAATTGTTCGGGTATTAGCACTTTAAACAAAGCATCAGTATTGCCTGTCGCATCAACTTGACTGGTTAATAGCAAATAGCCTGGGGCGATGATCTTACCGGTGCGGTCTTTTTGAACTTTGATCCGATGTACTGCGGGCCCTGGGGTAATGGCGCCGGTCCGAATTTTATGTCCGGCTAAATCCATCAAAATTCGACATGGACTAGCCAGTTCTGTTTCGGCACGACGAATATTGCTGATCATCTTCTGCCAGATAACCGGATCATCATGGGCGCAATTGATACGGGCGCAGGTCATGCCTTTTTCCAGTAAGGCGCTGACCAAGTCGTAATCCCAGGAGGCATCAGTCCCCAAAGTGACCATGACATGCGCTTTACTATGATCATGAAAAGAGCCAAATAATGCGATGGTGTGTTGTTCCAACAGCTGCTGGCCGCGATTAAAGCCACTCTCGCTGGGGTTCCTGGCGCTGGGTTGATAGGACTTATTGGTGGCGCGGTTTAATACCTCAATCAGCGCATCGAACGTTGATAACACCGATGATTCTGATCGGCCTAACGAGGATAAGCCCGCCTGTGCCAAGCGATCTTGTAAATGGCGCAGGTCAAATTGCCGCATCGCCAGATAGTGTGCAAGATTACGTGCGCTTTTTGAAAACAAGCCGCCATGATAGCTGTTCTGGTATTTTTGCAGACGTTGATTGGCATGATCTTCAATGGTTTCGCGCAATTCGACCAGTTCAACAAGCAATTGTTTTAAAATCGCTTCGTAGGGGTCTTGAATAGACTTTTTGTTAGCAGGCATGAGTTCTTTAGTAGTTTGAGGAACTTGCAAAACCCCTTAAAGCGAGCGTAATTAGTAGCCGGAACGGCCAAAAAAGAAAAACCTGTTCAAAAATGATAAAATTGAATTGACTAAAAACCAATAAATATCAATAAGATGAACGGGTTAAACGAAACTTTATCACAAACATGGCTGAACATCCAAAGCTCATTATTTCCCTGGCTAGCCGAAGAACTGGGGCCAAAGACCGAGAAACAACAAGCCTTGGTCACTACGTTGGAAATCATACGCATCGAGGAATTCATCACCTCCAGTCGAGGCTTTCCAGGTCGACCGCCTCAAGACCGCACCGCCATTGCTCGGGCGTTTGTTGCGAAAACTATTTACCACCTACCGACGACGCGCGCCTTGCTGGATCGATTGTCCACCGATAGTGCCTTAAGGCGGATTTGTACCCAAAGGGCATAAATGGCTGGGAGCGTCGCCGTGATGTCCCCGATACCCACACGGGGCACTAGTGAATGGACCTTCTCGCGGGCCTTTGCCGAGTTCTCCGCCGCCTATTTGCCTGAACGCGTCCATGAAGCCTTGATCAAAAAAAGCTATACGGGCGAGATAGTGGGCCATAACAGCCGCGATTCGACGGCTATTGAGGCACGCGAAAAACCGCTTAAAAAAGTCATCGCCCCCAAAATAGCTGCCCAGCGTGGTCGCCCGAAACGGGGTGAAGAACGTCTTCCCAAGCCATTGACACGCCTCGAACAACAAGCCGACGGCATGAATCTCGCCGATATGCTCACTGACTTACCCACGGCGTGCGACGTGGGCACTAAGAAAAACAGTAAAGGTTACAAAACCAGCTGGACCGGCTACAAATTACACCTGGATGTCGCTGACGGCGGCATTCCCATTAGTGCGGTGTTTAACCTCAACCTCTGTCCATGATAGCCAAGTCGCGCTGCCCTTAGCCCACATGAGCAGTGAGCGCGTCACCAATCTTTATGATGTCATACCCACACGGGGCACTAGTGGACGCCGCTTACGATGCCCCGCAGATTCATGCCGTCAGCCGACAACTGGGACATATCCCGCTGATTGATGTGAATCCGCGTCGGGATGCCGCCTTAAAAGCAGAGCTGGCCTCAAAAAAAGAATCGCTGCCGACAGCTCGGGCATACCACTGCCGAAGCAATACGCTACAACGAGCGAAGTACTGTTGAACGTGTGAATAGCCGTTTAAAAGATGAGATTGGTGGGCGCTTTGTCCGTGTGCGCGGGCACACGAAGGTTATGTGTCATTTGATGTTTGGGATTCTGCCGCTAATCACCAATCAAATGATGATATTAGTGACGTAAAAACGCATTGATTGACTGGAACATATTGGATGGATGGGACCGCTATGCCTTGAATAGTGAAAAAGCACCGAAATTGCGTGGCAACTAACTAGAAATAGCAGGGGCCGCTTAAAAAAACCGGCTTATCAGCAGCCTTGTTTAACTTAGCCAGATTCTGGGCGATAGTTTTGCAAGTGGCTCAAAAGTTAAAATTTAACTAAATCAAAAGGTGTATTGATTGTTGAAATCAACGAAAAAACGAACTCTTTTAAACTTATCATAATGTTGAAAATCCAGATACTTGGCGTTTTAGTTTATAGGGTTTTGCAAAAAGATCTCCGACAGTAGACGACCCATTTGCGACATTGAGCTATGGATTTAAGCTTCCCGATACCGGTCATTTGCAAAGTGGCACTATTGCGTCTGACCGGCCAGGGTCATTGCCGCCGAACAGACATTTCTAAATTGCGATTACGGAAAGTGCTTCGGGTAACCGGATTGCAAAGTCCACTTCGCTTTGTAAAAAACAGTCAAATCAAGACTTGACGGTAGTAGTCGATCAGTTCAATGCACGTAAAAAATCCTATATTACCTATCCTTGACATAGGATAAAAGTCAGATATTTCAGCTTTTTCGGCGATTGATGAATCCCAGCAAGCCCAATCCGCTACTAAATAACCAAACGGCTGCTGGAACAGGTATGGCAGAAGGCGCTATACCCGCAGCAATCGCACTTGGTGAGAGAGGAATAGCCGGATCTCCAAGTACTACCCATCCGCCGCCGAACGTGGTTGAAAATGGCCCTTTGCCGGGACCAAAGGTCGACTCATAAGAGAATCCGCCAAGTGTTGCGCCTAAAGCGATGCCGGAATTATCAGTCAATGCCGTCCAAACCAGAGCATGGGCGCCAGAACCTAATCCAAAAATATCGTCGGCGACTACCTGCGATGTCCAGTTTGCCGGAGCGGTGACAAGCGTCACATTTGCATCGTCAAAATAGGGAATTGCAAACTCTCGGACTGCAAGTATGTAATCGCTTATCGATTTCGTCCCAAAGGCAGTTGGAGCTGTATTTCCACAATCGAGAAAGCAATGCGTGATATTTGTAAGTGTATAGGTATAAGTCCAGGTATTGGCGTCAATAGGAACAATGGAGTCAGTGATAGCCACCTCCGGACCTGTTGATGGTATGCCCCAAGCAGCATTCGCTTCTGTTGCCAGCAGAATTGATGAAGCCAACAAAGCTACCGTTACTGTTTGTTTAAATTTAAGCATTGCTCTGCCCCAATGAACCAATATTGCCGAGACGTCCTAAACCTAACAATCCGATTATTCCTGTGCCAAATAACCAGACGGCACTAGGTACAGGGATGGCGGCAACATCGCCGGGGCGAACGGCCCATGCATAGAACTGGAAGCCCTTAGGAAAAACATGGCCCTGCGAGCCAAAGCTGGTATTGAAGTACCATGCAGTGCCAGAACCGGGCGATAACTCAGCACCAGACCAGTAACCAGTGCCTTGCAGGTTGTTCACCAGGCCGACGTTATTTTGACCGGTAGTAGTACCGTTGCCGAAGATGCCAAAATTGGATTGGCTAGCGCCAGTGGTACTGGCAGCATTCGTCAAGCCTAGGTTGACATTGTACATATAGGCCAGCTCGGAGTGTGGGCTGGTGATGTTGTAACTAAAATCCGTACTGCCGTTATAGCTGAAATATAAATCAAAACTTGTGCCACCACTGACCGGGGTATTGGTCGCCAAACGCCAGCCGGTAAGGCCGTCAAAATTCAGATTGGCGGCCCAGTTAGTTGCAGTCGCCCAGTCCATTCTTCCTGTACTATCGGCTAGTGCATAACCTGAAGTATGAGCGTAGTTGGCGTCTTGCAGCCAGGTGACATTGAGGACATTGTCATAAAGCAGGCCACCGCCACGATCAAATAAAGACGCCTGGGCAGTACTGGTTGTTACTGTACTGGCGATCAAAGCCAGCACTAGCAAAGTTTTTTGATATTTCATGAATACAGGTAGGAGAAAGCTATCATTAAATTTAATGCAACGCGGCCAGCCTTTTATAAAGGCCCCGTAGCTTTCCGTCCCTATCTTACAATAAGTTTGGCTTTATCATCCTTGAAACATGCGCACTTAGAATAAGTTTGACACGTAGTTTGTAGCGGAAAAATGTACTGCTTTACAATAGATTGATCTTTAACGAGAGCGATAATATCACATGCGCCCTGCCAAACTTTAAACAAATCGAGACATTTGCGCTGTAATGTTTTCAGCTTCACTGGCGCAGATGGGTCGGCTATTTCGTTTCAATATTTTTTTGGTTAATGCATTTGCATAGCAACTGAGTTTTCTGTTGGACAGATGATCTTCATTTCACAGAATTGCTTGCCACAAAGCGGCCAATCGCCTTGGGCAGCTCATGGCCGTTACGTACCTGTCGCCATCAGCTATTGCAACGGTCTGCTTTCTATCATCAACTTAATAGCTAATAAATAGTTTGAGTATCTTGGATCACTCTCACTTCCCTTTACAGATAACTCAGCAATTTTTTTGATCGTACAAGCAAGTTTAAGCCTCAGATTTTTATTCTTAAAATATAACGCCAATAGCACTTTCTCCGGCGTCATCGGCGCGAAATATCAAAATACAATTACACGAGACAGAATAGCTAATCATCTAGCTTCGCCGTTTTGAAACGGGCCGACGCCCCTAAGAGACCGATTACGAAGAAAGCGGTGACAACAAGAGTGAAACGCAGGTTAGTTTTCTGGATGATCAAATCATCGGTAGCATAAAGCATGATAATGACGGCGACCGATCCCCAGCCAAGAAAACGCAACGCGGCGTCTGTAATGAGCTTACTTAGCGCTTCCGATTCGCTCACGGGCGTGTCCATTCGATAAGCCACAAAACCGCACACGAGTGCCGGCAGAATGCCCCAGCGCATATGTTGTATGAAGCTTTCCAGAAAATCGAAAGACTCTCTGTGATAGAACGTTAATTCGAGAACAAATGTCGATACCGAGGTACTGACGATGAAGCCCACGATCATCATCGTCATGTAAAACCCATAGGATCGATCGGATTGCTCCCGTTGGTGTCTGAAAGCGAGTGTCCGTGAAATAAAGACGAGCGCTATCGGCAGGACCCACATCGGAATGGCATAGGCGATCCAACGGAGCGTGGTGTAACTAAAGTGCGCCAGCGGTTTATCGGGAAACAGGAAGGCATTATGTAGCAAGACCGAAATCTCTCGACCCAACATAACCCCGATGGCGGTAGCCGCCGTGAATTGCAGAATATATTTGTAGGTGTGTTTTAGACGAGTCTCGTGGACATTACCGCCGAGCTGCTTCACATTTGCCCAGATTTCGTTCTCGCTTGCGCTCCCGAACACGACCAGAGAAGCGAGTAAGCGACAGAGTAAACCGGTGAGGTGATCCAGTTCCTTGATCAAGTTTACCGTCTTGGTATAGTGCGGCTCCGCTTTCTTCCAGACGACAACTTTTTCTGACATCGCATTGTAGGAAATACAGATTTCCCCCCATTTTAAAGACGGCTCACTGAATAAACGACGAAAGGACGATTGGTTGGCGTAATTCTGTATCTGGTCAAAAAGAAGGCAATTATGAGCCCATTTATACTCGACCGTGGCGCTGGATTTTTCGAAATCACCGGGGTCGACGCTCGGCACCAATAGGCGATTATTGATTTGTGCTTTTAGTCCATCGTCGACTGCCGATAATCTCGATGTAATTAAAGCGTTGTAGACTTCTACCGCCTTGGTCGGAATCGCGAAAGCGTCATGGATGCTGTCCCTTAAAACAAGCAAGGGATTAAACTTACTTTCCCAAGCAATAAAAAATAGAAACAGCCCGACGGCAATCAAAGGCATGATCGTGCTTCCGTCCAAGCTATTGAGGAGGTTGACCAACTCCCCGGATCGAAGGTTCTTCACAATGAGCGTCACCAGCGGTGCCAAGGGCAGCCACAGCCAGGTAAGTAACCCGTAAAGTACGGCCATAAGCGTGCAGTACGATGTGATGCCTATCCAGTAAATACTTCTGCGGACAAAGTATTCCGGTAGTGTTGGTTCATTGCCCAGCTGAATGCGGCGTTTTTGGAAGGACCGATAGGCGAGGAAGAATACTGCCCCGGTGCCAAGAATCTGCACCACTAAGTTAATCAAGAATTCGACAGTCATCGTGCAACGGCTCCTAGGTATTTTTCACAAAATTTTGAGTTTAATTAAGCAACTCCCGTCTGACTATAAACGCACTTATTTAACAATTCCGGTCGTTTTTTACACCAGTTTTGCATGGCTTGGCTTGCGTGATCTGGCCGGGTGCGCTTTGCGGGGAGCAAGTGGTTGTATTTTAGCCCGGTATGATACGGCAAGATCCAGGCTTTAAGATGGGTCGAAGCGGGTGGACAGAATCCGTTCGATTACGCGTTCAATCATACCATCTCGGTGAGAGGAATAAGAAGGAAGAACACCTATCCAATCCTTTAACATTATTATCTAATATCCTCATTTTCTGGAGCTGATTAGCCATTCACAATTGGACAACCAAATTGAGCGTCCAAAGTTGCCAGGTCGCTAATGTATTCTCAGAAGGCAGGATGATAAATTACCGCGGGATTCTTGATCTTTATTACCGAAACAGTTTTCTTCATCTGGATCAGATGATGGGCATGATTCAGGAATTGGGCTTATTCAAATTGCTTGGCGGGTGCAAGATTTTCATTTTCAGTTATATTTTCAATTAGCAGAAATGACCGCTATTATTTCTTGAAAAAATTCGCTTATTGCTTACCCAACAATTAATCGACACCCATCAACGCTATCTCAATTACGAACATGAATAGATTACTTATGCAGTTTGGGCTGTTGCTAATGATAGCGTTGGTATTAAATGCTTGCAGCAGTACATCGCCCTCGGTTAATCATGAAAGAACCGCAATATATCGAAGCACTGATCAGTCAAGCACAATCTCAACGCAAAAAGGCTATCCACCTGCGACTTACTCCGGGGTATTTCAAAAACCTGGCGAGCTTGAACCGGCTGTGGAATTTTGGCGTAAAACCTATGCAGTCTGGCATCGCTCTGAAGTAGCATTTCATGATGATCGCTACATGGATGTGATTTACGAAGTGATGGTATTACCAGGTTATGTTGCTGAAGGCCTGACCAGTGATCAAAAAGCCATCGTCAGCCAGCGCCGCGATTTTTGGAAAGTTCAATTAGCAGGTCTGGAAAATAAATTACGCTATAACGCCCCATTAAATGCTAACGACCGGCAATTGATCGCCAAACTGCAAAGTAGCGGCCATCAACTTAATAAATTATTGAATGGCGCTTCCGAGCGGGTGCGATCCCAACGAGGTACCCGTGAACGCTTCAAACGCGGCCGTGAGATTAGTGGACGCTATGCTCCGCAATTTCGCAAAATCTTCCGCAACGCCGGTTTGCCGGAAGAACTGGCTCTTCTTCCTCATGTTGAATCCTCGTTTCAGCCAGCCGCCAAATCTTCTGCTGGTGCGGTTGGGATGTGGCAATTTACTAAATCTGCGGCAAAAACCTTCATGCCTGGCAATGGCCGGATTGACCAACGTCTTGATCCTGTTGCTTCTGCCCATGGTGCTGCGCGTTATCTCAGTTACGCCTATGGCAAACTGGGCGACTGGCCGACGGCAATCACTTCGTATAATCACGGCATTGGTGGTATGAAACGGGCACAAAGCCAGGCAGGTCGCAATTTTTCCAATATCGTTGCGGCTTACAACGGCCCAGCGTTCGGTTTTGCTTCTCGAAATTATTACGCCCAGTTTCTAGCAGCGCGCGAGATTGCCAGCAATCCGAAACAGTATTTCGCAGAAGGAGTGCAATATGAATCGCCGCTGGGGGCCGGGCAATATCTGGCCGTAGAATAAAGATTTTAAAGACGGATTGGCACTGAATACCAATTCTGCGCCTTTATGATGTGCTTTTAAATGGCCCGCACTGGTAGTAAACGAGCCATTCAGTCCTAAATTGTAATCTGCTGTACGTTTTTACTTTGGCCTAAAAAATACGCATAAAAAAGCCCACATAAAGTGGGCTTCGTCCGGTATTTTTTATTTTTTGATATGGACGCCTACCATTAAAAATGGCAGTTCAATTACTTGCGTTTATTGTTGTTGTTTTACCGCGTTACCGGTCGCCTTCCTCCCCCGTTTAAAGATGACGATTCTTTCGAGTCTTATCAGCCTTGCTTAAGGTGGGGCAATTCTATTAGCTAAAAAAGCTATTGTCCAGTAAAAGTGCGACAAATTGTCGCACCATAATCGTTGCTATAAATTCGTGCCCCGTTAACAAACAACCTTTTACTGATTTTCACCCCCATGCTATTGATGAAGTAATACCAATCCCAATAAGTTTTTAATTAAATCCTATTAAGTTAAGCCGTTCGTGGTGAGCAAAGTAAGCCCCTTTTCGGCGGCATGACGTTATCAAGAAACAGACGCTGTTTGAGGCGATTTTTAATTTCATTGCCCGCTTGTAACTAGTTGATTTATAGGCAAGCTGTAGGTGCGAATTCATTCGCACTATGCGGATAAATCCGCACCTACCCGATCTTGCCTAGTTGTCAAAAATAGGGCACCTCGAAAAACCCTGCACTTCGACAGGCTCAGTACCCACAGGGCATAAATGCGAACGGGCCTCTACAAATCAATGCGTTCGTGGTGAGCAAAGTAAGCCCCTTTTCGGCGGTATGGCGTTACCATGAAACAGACGCTGTTTGAGACGATTTTTAATTTTATTGTCTGCTTGTAAATAGTTGATTTTAAGCATAAAAATAATTTTATTGAGAGATTTAGGCAAGCTGTAGGTGCGAATTCATTCGCACTATGCGGATAAATCCGCACCTACCCGGTCTTGCCTAGTCCGTGAATTCAAGTAATAAGTGCATGGCACCAAATTAGCTGCAATCAGTAAGAGGCGGACAACATGCAACCGGAACACACTGCGGAGTTTTGTTTTTACGGGGAACTAAACGATTTTCTGTCGCCATCGCAACGCCAGCGAACGAATGCCTATCGATTCAGCGGTCATCCGGGTATTAAAGATCCCATTGAGGTTTTCGGTGTGCCTCATACCGAAGTAGAACTAATCATCGTCAACGGTCAGTCAGTGGGTTTCGACTATCAGCTGCAAAACGACGACTGCGTTGCTGTTTACCCGATATTTGGAAGACCGGACATCAGCCCCGAAATTAAACTACGTGAAAAACCCCTGAACAATCCGCGCTTCATCATGGATGTAAATCTGGGCAAACTTGCCAAGCACATGCGCTTACTGGGTTTTGATTGCCTCTATCGCAACGATTACAGTGATGCAGAAGTGGTCAATATCGCAGTAAACGAGCAGCGCATTGTACTGACGCGGGACCGTCGTCTTTTATATGCCAAACAAATTGTCCACGGCTACTGGGTGCGTGCGGTCAAGGTCGCAAACCAGGTCGATGAAGTGCTGCGGCGATTCGAACTGCACAATGCCATTCAGCCCTTTGCACGCTGCCTGGTTTGCAATGGAGTACTGTCTGCGGTCGCCAAGGCCGATATTCTCGAACAACTTGAACCGAAAACCCGCCGCTACTATGAACAGTTCTACCAATGCACCACTTGCCAGCGCATTTACTGGGACGGCTCGCACATGGAAAATATGAGACAGCGCTATGGTGGTTTGCTTGCTCCTCAGCAAACGGATGAAAGCAGACATCTTTAATTTTATTGGGTGATAAACTCAGCGCAACCTCGGCGCCTCATCGCTGCCAAAAAAAAGACCTCACTGGATCACTGGAGTACCTGAATGACAACGCTACCCTTGTCAAAATCAACGCTGAAAAAACTGCAAGACTGCCTATTAATAGCGCTGAGGTTAAGCAACTTACCGGAGTCGACAATCCAACTTACCGGTTATTTCCTTGCTTGCCTGCTGACATTCGCCAGCATATCGACGGCGCTGGCTGAGGATTTTGCATGTGAAGAAACCGGCGATACGCATATCTGGATCTCGCCCCTCAATCCCAAAGTCGATCAGCCAGTCAAGATCATGGCCGTGTCCACGGACAGCCCGGTGTCTGAACTGGCGCTGATTGACAGCCAAGGCCAGCACAAACCTGTGCAATTCCACCGCCGAGGCGGGCCGCCTTGGAGCATGGTTGCCACGTTGGAAGACATCAACGACGGGGATTATCGGCTGGTAGCGAGCCGGGATGGCAAGCTTGCCGCCTGCCATCCACTCAGCATCGGCGGGTCGGGCGCACAAGAAAGGCCCAAAACCTGGGGGCTTGCCACCGAAGCGTTTTATTCGGCTTGGATTGAAGAATTGTTTGGTGCGTCGCCTGAGGAAAACCTCAGTTTCCCGTCCCTGGAGCCGGTGTTGCGCAACTCTGAGCGCAACTTCCTGCACAATCATCTTGGCCTCAACGAAGATAAAAACCTGCCGCTCACCCCCGATTGCGCCGACCTGCCTTACACCTTACGGGCTTATTTTGCTTGGAAGGTCGGCCTGCCCATTGCTTTCCGTGCCTGCAGTCGTGGCTCGGCCAACTCGCCGCCGCGTTGTGGCGCCGCCACCATCAACACTGAATTCACTAACGGCATCAGCCCGCAAACCAGTTTCAAAAATGTCAGCAGACAGCTGGCGGATGCCGTCCATTCGGGCTCGGCGCGGACCGGACTTGAGGACGAGTCCACCGATCTGTATCCCATTCCTCTAAGCCGTGAAACGCTCTGGCCGGGCACGGTCTATGCCGATCCTTACGGGCATGTGATGGTGTTGGTCGAATGGCTGCCGCAGACGACGGATCGTCCTGGTAGTTTGTTAGCCGTCGATGCCCAACCGGATAACTCGGTCAGCCGTAAGCGTTTTTGGGAAGGCACGTTTCTGTTCGATAACGTCGCCAGCGCCGGGCCGGGTTTCAAGGCGTTCCGGCCCTTGGCTCGCAGCGCTTCGGGCGGATGGCGGGCGCTCACTAATGACGAACTGGTCGATCACCCCAGCTTCGTCTCCTTTTCCTTAGAGCAGAATCAACTTTCGCCCGACGATTTCTACGCCAGGATGGCAAAGCTCATCAACCCCAATGGCCTTGATCCCAAACAAGCTTACGAAGCCACCTTGGACGCATTGGTGGAGCAAATCGAGACCCGCGTGAATTCGATTGACAATGGCGAAGCGTATTTCCGCAAGAGCCCCGGCAGCGTTATCGCCATGCCAACCGGTGCGGCGATTTTTCAGACTATCGGCCCTTGGGAAGATTACTCCACACCCTCCCGCGACATGCGCCTGATTATCGCCATTAACGTACTGAATGGTTTGCCTGAAAAGATCGTGCGGCACCCCGAATTGTTTGTGATGAACGGCAGTAGCCCGGAACAGGCGAAGGCCGAAATCGAGCAGTACCACGCCAAGCGCATCCAGGAACGCAGCATCCGCTATACGCGTACAGACGGCAGCTCGTGGGAGCTTTCAGTAGCCGAAGTGCTGGCACGCAAACCCGCCTACGAAATGACTTATAATCCCAACGACTGCCCCGAAATACGCTGGGGTGCGCAGCCGGATACGGAAGAATATGCCACCTGCCGCCGCCACGCGCCAGCCGAACAGCGGGCGAAAATGGAGCAATACCGGACTTGGTTCCGCGAGGCTCGACGGCCGACACGATGACGTAAAGCTGCCAAGCTTTAATCCACAGGGGCTTATGTCGCCAACTGAATTTAATTTGTAACTATTCAGCATCAGTTGATTGCTGTGAAAGTGTCTTGTGAGAGCGTCGCTCCCACCCGGTAATGCGGTATTTTGCTTCTGCCCTCCAAAGGACTCGCTGAATAGTTACTTTAATTTTTACAATACCCAAGCCTCAATAATGATAGTCAAACCTCTGCTTATCCTTTTGTTTCTTGTCTTAGTCGCTTGTAGCGCGGCACCGCAGAAACAACCCGGTGCCGACAGTTTGTCATCTATGCCTGTCAATTCTTGGAAATATAAGATCGTAAAGGCCGCGATAGATGAATGGATATTCTTCGGCCAGCAGAAAGTCGTGATCGACGGGAACGAGGAAAGCATTCCCCATGTCGGGATTTGGGAGGATGCCGATGCCAGCCACAGCGACCGAATCAACCAGTATTGGAGCGCGGTCGGCGAGTACTGGCTGTCGGGCAACGACTGCAACCAGCCTTGGTCCGCCGCTTTCATCGGTTGGATCATGCAGGCGGCCGGTGTCTCAGAAACCCTGTTCCCACGGGCCATTGCCCACCAATCTTACCTAAATCATTTTCTTGCCAATGCCCACAACCCTGGCGCGCCCTTGATCCCCCATACCATTCAGGAATACAAACCTAAACCGGGGGATTTAATCTGTGCCAACCGGGGCGAAGACGCGCCCACAGAAGCGATAGAAGAGCTCCCGGATTCACTCAAAGCAAAGCTGCATTGCGATATAGTCGTGGAAACCACAGGCCAAACCTTGCAAGCCATCGGCGGCAATGTCCGCAATTCCGTCTCAAAAACCATCCTGACCTTATCCCCGGAAGGCTACCTGCAATTTACCAGCGCTAGGCCGTGGCTGTTGATTATTGAAAATCGGCTGGATTGATAGGCCAAGCAACGCGCTACCGCCATGCATCGTCTCTGATTGGCTAATCCTGCCGAAGCCCCTGTGCGTAAATGCATACCCTACTTGGCTAGCGCTTGCTTGACATAGAAATGTTACCGGCTATAGTGAGGCGCAAATTAAATGTGCAGGCAAATTCGCCTGATTTTACGGTTAATATTAAGTTATCGAGGCAACTATGCGCGGTTTTCTAATTATCAAAGCAAAAGTGCCCGAAAAGACGGGTAATATCGACTTGTCCAGGCAGATTTGCTTGATAATCAATAGTTAGGCCGCACAATTTCGGCCCACACTCTTCCACCAAAATACATGCTTCACCATCTATCCATTGGCGCTAAAGACATCGAACAGGCAGCCCGTTTCTACGATGCTGTAATGGAGCCACTAGGCTATGTCCGGGTCTGGACTGATCTTCGACCAGGTGAAGAGGAGCAAGCAGTCGGTTACGGCCTTCCAGGCTCTGGCGACAATCTTGCAATCAAACAAGTATCGCAAGACATACCAGTCATCCCTGGCTTTCACATAGCGTTTGCAGCAAAGACAAGGGCTGCAGTACAGGACTTTCACGCAGCTGCTATAGCTACCGGCGGTAAAGACAACGGAGCGCCGGGACTTCGACCCGATTATGGGGACAACTACTTTGCCGCTTTCGTTTTGGACCCAGAGGGACACCGCATAGAAGCTGTGTGCAAGGAAGCCGAGTAGACGCTAGCGCAGTGCGGCCTAACAATTCGCTCAACCGGACATTTTGCGGCATGCGGCGGTTGGGCTTCATTTCATTCTCGCCCAACCGCCGCATACCTCAAAATGCCGGTTAGCTCAAACGTTGTGCGTCATGACCCGTACATCTGAGACGCTAATTGCTGGATCGAAGACTGAAGGCGACTGGCTCGCGTTTAGGGGAGCCCTTGTCGCAGACGCCGATCCGTCCGTATGGGAAGCCGCATTCGAGGAATATTTCCGCCCTCGCTTGGCGCTTCGCTATCTTGATCCAATCAAGATTCTTCAGGACAACGGAACCTACCAGGGTGAAGGTTTTTTCAATCGCCGCAATTCAATGCACATTGATTGAATTTCTTGAGTCCACAGCACAGGGGCTTACGTATCGGTTCAAACGCAACGGCGAAAGGCTGGGGCCGTTCGAGTATTCATCGAGCAAATCTATCTTCATCGCGTTCTTGTATAATCGAAAACCGTTTGCCGGCACATTTAGTGAACCATCCGCACTCGACTTTTATGAGGGCGTAAGGTGCGGACTGCTGCATGAAGCACAAACAAAGAATGGCTGGAAGGTGTGGGCTAAGAGCTCAAACGCCATCGCCAATGTCACAGACCGCATCCTTTATCGAGACAACTTCCAGACCGGTCTGCTTGAATACGTCGAGTCCTACAAATCCGCTCTCTTAACAGATAGCGCAACCCAATCCGCATTTGTACGTAAGTTCGACAGTCTCTGCGGAGCGAAGCCATGACGCACAACCCTACGGTCCACCGGACGCTGCACGATAAAGCCGCGCAGCGCCGGTGACCTCCACGTTATGTGTAAAAGACAGGCCCGTCCGAGTCCAATATGAAAATCGAGTTCGAGGTTAAAATAACTGGAAATAACTGGGGTCAGAGTAAACTTAAATTTCTGCTACCCTATTTGCTGTTCTATCCATTACTTTCAGTCAGAACTGATGGCAAGGTTACCCCGAGTTTAGGATGTGCTGAACACAGTGAAGCGCATCAATCGCGACCGATGCACCTCCTACACACTCAGAGTCTGGCCTGAGGACTCTATCCGTTGCCAATCTCCGCTTCCAACCATACAAAATCTTCATCCAATTCAAGCCGGTAGTGCATCTTGCCTAATTGCAGTGCGCCAACCGATCGGGAAGTGTTCGAGTTTAAAGTCTTGGGGTGATTGGCAGTCTTGGTCTTGATGTATACGAAGAAGAGGACAGTCTGTTTTCTGCGATCTTTCCAATACGCTGATTCCCGCATGTGTTAATTACCGGGCATCAGGCCTTTTTTACGTATGAGGCACTTAGTGAAATTGCCAAAAAAACGATAGAAAACTTCACTAATTTTGAGAAAACGGGCAGCGCTGCCTATCCAATTGCTGTTGAACGGCTTGCTTAAGTGCCGTAAAGATTCACCTAACCCGCAGGTGAATGTTGAGCTAAATTTTTTAATATCCCTCCAAACCGGCAGCCTGCTACTTTCGATTCCTCCCATTCAACCAAGCTTTCAAATTAACCTGCAACCATTACGGCAGGAATCTCTGTAACCTTTTGCCGATTCACCGGTATAACTCCACAACCCAACACGGAACCGTCATGTGGACATTAACGCTATTCTAAAACGCATTAAAAATGGAGACCGGTCGGCCTTTACTCTGGTGGTTCAACAATTCCAGCAGCCTTTATTTGGTTACCTGGGACGCATGGGATTAACGCAAAGTTTGGCTGAAGATATTGCCCAAGAGACTTTCCTGCGCGCCTGGAAACGGCTAGATGATTACGATCCTACGCGCGCCGAATTTTCCACCTGGCTGTTTACCATTGCCCGCAATCTTGCCTTGCATGAACTCGAACGGGCGTCCAGTAAACGCGAAGTAGCAAGCGATGAAAGCTTGCCGAATTTCGTTTGTGACGGCATGCAACCTGCTGATGTGCTTAATCAAAACCAACAACGGCAACGCCTGCGAGCCGCCCTGTACGCTTTACCCGTGACAGACCGCAGCGCTCTCGCGTTAGCTTATTTTCAGGAACTGGATCTGGCAGCCGTTGCCCGTATTGAAGGCTGCAGTACCGGCGCGATTAAAGTCCGTTTGCACCGAGCCAAGCAACGCCTGCGTCAACTATTGGAGAAACATGATGAATAAAGATTTGGATAATTTGCTGACATCGGGCTTGCTGCAAGTACCTGATGACTTTACCGAACGCGTGATGCGTGAAATTAATCGATTGCCGCAGCCAGCGCCCCGACAAACCTGGCGAGACCGACTGCAATCGCTGGCCATGATCGGCGCTGTGACAGTAGGCATTATCGAATTGTTTTCATTTATTTTTGGCATCTGGACAGCCACCGTCGCTTATTAAAAAACAACTTAAGGAGATTATTTATGCAAACCCTAAACCATCCCCGCAAACCCTGGCTGGCATTGACGATGTCCTTTGTGCTGCCGGGCTTTGGTCAGCTATACAACGGCGAAGCAAATAAAGCGATCTGGTTGTTTATTACTTTTGCTGTGCTCAGCATTCCGGGCTTAGTGTTCATTGCTCTGTATTTATCCGGTGGCTGGATGCTGCCTTCATTATTAGTTAGTTTGGCGGTGACACTGTCAATCTGGCTCTTCGGCATGATTGACGCATGGCGCACGGCCCGGCGTAAACAAGACTATGTGCAATCTGGATGGCAGATTAGCGGTGTCTATGCCGTAGTCTGGCTGCTGGCTTGTCTGGCGCAACTGTTCTTGGTCGATTACGTCCGGGAGCATCAAGTCCAATCCTTCTATATTCCCTCAAACAGCATGGAACCCGGCATTCTGAAAGGTGATGTGTTGTTCGCCGACATGCGCTACAACTGTCCCGGCTGCAAAGGGGCGGTTAAGCGAGGTGACATCGCAATTTTCGTCTATCCCAATAACCGTACCCTCAACTACATCAAGCGCGTTATCGCGCTGCCCGGCGATCGAGTGCATATTTCAGGGCATGCCGTCCAGGTTAACGATAAGCCTTTAACGTTAAATGAAGAGGCAAGCGCGTCGGGCATTCTGGTCAACGAAGCCATCGAAGACCAGCAATGGCAGGTACAGTGGACAAACACCGATAAGCAATCTACTGATGTCGATATAACCATACCGCCGGGGCAGGCATTTGTATTGGGTGACAACCGCAACACGAGTACCGACTCGCGTGTGTTCTGCACCGTACCGCTTTCTGACATCGTCGGCAAGGCGCGGCAAATATGGTTTTCAAAGCAGCCTCAAGCAGACATACGCTGGGAGCGGCTTGGCAACATAGTTGATTAAGATCAATCCATTCCAGCAATTACATACAAAATCTAATCTACATAAATGAAATCATTACTGGCATTAACATTGCTGTTTTATATGAGTGCCGCCAAAGCTGCTGCACCTGCTGTTGAAATATCCTATAGCGAGTCCGCCGATTACATTTGCAGTGTATTTCGTAGCTCTGAGATAAAGGAAGAGTGGCAAGTGGATTTAAAAAACCGCATGCATGAGTTTGAGCGGCAGTGGCAAGCACTCGGTCCAAAACTGTTAACGGAGGTCGAAAAGATTACCGGCAAAGCATTTTCTCAGACGCAAATTAGTGCGCATCTGACGCTTTGCGATGTGCCCTCTGATTCATTTCTGGGGGCAGTGGTAAATATGCGCTATGCCCTTGCTAGCTTTACTGCGACACCTGTATCACTGCAATATAAAGTCAGCGTACTGTTCCACGAAATTCTACATAAATTTTTGGACGAGCACTTGCCATCGGAATCAATTTTACTGTCTGAGCATCAGGACGAAAATAAGCGGGTATTAAATCATCTGCACCTGTTGGCGCTGGAAAAAGCCGTGTATTTGCAGTTAGGGTTAACTGAAGAGCTTAAGGAAGTTATTGCTGTTGATGGGCAATTACCCGGCGGGGCATATAAGAGAGCCTGGGAAATCATCAACCAGACCGATGATGAATATCTTAAATACATTAGTGAGTTGCGATTAGCTTAATGCTCAAAATCTTGGTGCCAATCCTCGCCACCACATCGACAAAATTCAATTATTCGTTGAAAGGTTTACGAAAGCTTAAGCCGGTAAGATGATTTAACCGTCAATTTATCAAGGATTACGCTTGGTATGCCGACCAAATTTCTATTAAAAATCAAAGCTTGGTGGTTTGGAGCGGCGAAGAAAATGCTTATTTTGTGCAGCTTTGATAATAGACATCTTCTAAAGCTAAACCTTATGGTAATGCCATGATTAAAGAACATCTTGATTTGGTTAGTGTGGCGCTAATTGCTTTGTCTATTGCCATGTATGACGTGGTGATTGATTTGTTCTTCAACATTTTACATCTGCTTTTCGAAGTCATCCATATTATGTACGAATGGTTCGAGCTGGGGATCGAGCACAGCGTAGAGCATTTATTTCATACGTCCCGTCATGGCAGTCAGGTTGTCACTTTTTATATTCTGATGCTGATCGCCAGTTTGTTGATGTGTTGGTTATGGCGCGTTCTGCCGCGTCTTTACAAACAGATTGTTCAATCTGTGCAGCACGCTTGGCAACGCCGAAAAAGCCAATGTGCAGCCTATTGGGTGTCATTGACCTTAAGCAATAAATTGAGCTTGGTTTCTACCGCGGCGGGGATTGTTTACCTGTCTACTTTTTTAGTGATGTGAAGGGCATTTGCCTCAATACGAATAGTAAAGTCGGCCAACCTGATAGAGATAGTCATTACCACCTCATGCTTCTGTGCCAACAGGACATCAGCAGATTATGTCCTTAGAGCAACACTTAGTGATTAGCAATTCACTTCAACATTAGAATTATCACTCGATTTCTCGCGGCACGATAAATGCTGATTATTGGGGTTCGAGCTTGCTCGACAAATCCGTTTTGTTAAACCCTAGATGAGAGAAAATGAATGAAAAAAAGTAGCTTGCTTGCCGGTCTGCTCGTTTTGAGCGCCACCGCTGCCTTCGCAGAAGAACCGCCTAAGCCCCCGCTGGGCTTCTTCGTAACCAGCACGGGCCTCGGCAAGGGAGCCGACTTAGGCGGCCTCGCCGGTGCCGATGCTCATTGCCAGAAACTGGCCAGCAGCGTTAGTGCGGGCAACCGGACTTGGCGAGCTTATCTGAGCACTCAGGCTGAAGGCGACCATCCCGCCGTCAACGCGCGCGACCGCATCGGCAATGGACCGTGGGCCAATGCCAACGGTGCCATCGTGGCCAACGACGTGGCCCATCTGCACGGCGACACTGTGGAACTCGGCCAGCTCGGCAACAACGTCCATCGCACCACCAACCTTACCGAAAAGGGCGCGCAGATCAACGGCGTTGGCGCTACACCTAACCAGCACGACGTCATCACCGGCTCAAAACCAGACGGCAGAGCTTACACTGACGCGGCCGATCATACCTGCAAGAATTACACGAGCAGCGGCGATGGTACCGTTCAGCTTGGTCACTCTGATCGTACCAATCGCGGCGCCACCGGCGGCAACGTATCCTGGAATTCGACCCATGCCAGCAAAGGCTGCAGTCAGGACAATTTGGTAAGCACCGGCGGTGCCGGCTATTTCTATTGCTTTGCCGCTGACTAAGTCAGTTTAGGCTTGAATGGTCAGGGAACGCTCGCCGCACCCTGACCATTATACAAACCGGGGTGAACTATGTGACAGCCGGTCACTAATGAGCTGAGAGACCGCGCGTTATTCATGAGACAACGCAAAGGCTTGCACGCTCCTCGCAGAAAATCTCTATGGTCAGTTACTTTTTGCAATGATGTAAAAATAGCCAAGATTGGAAAAATATCATATTCAGCGATCACTGCTATTCTTGCTCATTATGTAAAGAATGTCGCAAAGGCTCGATTATGTCGCTAACACACAATACGGTTATTCCACGGCTCTTCGAGAGTGATTCTTCGCTCAATGACAGGCTTAGTATTTTGCATGATCGTATATTGGCGGCAATCCCGGTCGTCGATCGGATTGCCGTTGCAATCTACGAGACGTCAGAGGATAAGCTCAAAACATTTATCAATAGCACCCGTAAAGGCGAAGCGATTACCTCCTACGACTTTAAACTTTCCGATAGCCCGTCTCTTCACAAGCTGGCAATGAGCGGAGAGCCACGCGTTATCAACGAAATCCAGGAGATAATCAAGTCAAACTCATTGCACTCGAGTTGGTTATTAAAACAAGGTTACCGGTCGTCTTTCACATTGCCAATTTACGATAACGGTGGCTTTATTGGCTTCGTATTTTACGATTCAATGGAAATATCGGCATTTTCACAAGAAACTCAACGCGATCTAAGCCTATATTCCAGCCTCATCAATATGAGCATTTCCAGCGAATTTTCAGCAGTTCGATCAATTGTTGCCTCTGCAAAAATCGCCAGCGATTTTGCGCATTTACGTGATTTTGAGACGGGATCACACCTGGGGCGGATGGCTCGTTATTCAAGAGTCATCGCAAAATCTATCGCGCCTGCCTATCACTTAAACGATGAATTTGTCGAACACGTGTTGTTATTTGCCCCGATTCATGACATAGGCAAGATTGGTATTCCTGATAGCGTTTTGCTTAAACAAGGAAAACTTGATGCGAATGAACGCAAAATAATGGAGTCTCACGTCGTTAAAGGATATGAGATTGTAAAAAAGATTCTTGGCGATTTTGCGCTCGAGCATCTTCCTGATTCCAAAATCATGATCAACATCGTCAAATTTCACCACGAATTTCTTGATGGTTCCGGATATCCGCATGGATTAACAGGCGATCAAATCCCGCTTGAAGCAAAAATCGTTACCGTTGCTGATATTTTTGATGCTCTCACTAGCAAACGCCCTTATAAGCGTGTTTGGACAACTCATGAAGCTTTCGACGAACTCAATAGAATGGTTGTTGCAGGGCAGCTGGATGCTGACTGTGTTGCGGCTTTAGAATTAAATACTGAGGAAATCGATAGCATTCGTGAACGCTACCAGGATGCTTAAGCACCCTTTATTAAATTAGCCCCCCGTTTACACAAAATCCAGGACACCCTCCCCTTTTATAAGCCTTAACCTCATTCCACTCATATCATTAGGATACGCTCAGAAGAGCGGAACCAAGGCTTACCACGAACACAATCCATTGATTTATAGGACATCGCTGGTATTTATAACCACAAGAATCACAAGTGCCTTGTAATCAAAGTGCCCAACTATGTTCGTTAGCGCACCGACTGCGTTAAGTCTTGCTGATACTATTTTACTCAAGCGATGGATGGACAAAGATTCTTCCGCGCTTCAGTCATGGTCACTTGGTCATGACTCAATTATCAGGAGACAGTGATGAACAAAGATCAAGTTAAAGGCCTAGTAGACGAAGTTAAAGGTAAAGTTAAAGAAGCCGCTGGCGTGTTATTGGATGATAAAGGCTTGGAAATAGAGGGCAACGTCCAAAAAAACATTGGCAAGGTTCAAGGTAAAGTTGGCGATCTTAAAGAAGATCTTAAAGACAGCCTCTAATTTAAGCAAAGTTAAACAGTCCGTAGGATGGGGAGAGCATCGCGAAACCCATCAGCGGCTGAATATGCTTTAACCGTTACCTAGCGCCGTCTGTCGATGGCCAATTAAGGAGAAGCAATCATGCTTGAAACTTTAGCAGTTGTATTAGTCATCCTTTGGATACTGGGCTTGGTGTCGTCGTACACACTGGGCGGGTTTATTCACATTCTTTTAGTCATTGCACTTGTTGTCATTGTGCTGCGGGTCATTCAAGGCCGACGCATCGTCTAACATAAAGTGGCAGGGTTCGGTGTTGAACGCCGAACCCTAAATTTGTCATTTACTGGAGAAATCAAATGAGTGGAATAAAAATGTTGGCGCTTGTCCTAATCACACTCGGCGTTTTGGGACTGGTGTATGGTCAATTTAGCTATACCCAAGAAACGCAAGAAGCCAAGATTGGGCCTATAGAGCTGACAGTTAACGATACCAAGACTGTAAATATCCCCATTTGGGCCGGTGTAGCAGCGATAGTGGCAGGCGGCGGATTGTTGCTTGTTGCAGGCAAAAGATAAGCGGCTAATACGGAAATTCAACTGGCAGTTAACACAACCCGTTTCTCCAACTTTATGCATTTGACCTTAAGCCATCTCTGATTTGGCTCATATCTGTACATAGAACTCCCTTGAAAACCAGGCTGTCGAGGGCCTAAATCAGCGTTTCTTTTATAAGACGTGTTTTTTGGAGATGGCTATTTACATCACCCCAAAACTTACCCAACGCGTGTAAGTTTTATCAGGCATTTCATCATCATGATTAAAGATACATTTATAGCCGGTGACGTTTTAACTCATAAGACTCATCGTAAAGCCGCGATATACGCGATATTGGGAGACTTGCTATTTATCGTACTGCCCTTGGTGGTAATTGCCATCGTCGATGTCAGTGTTGGCCGGTCGATATTCGCGATCATCGAATCCCCAGAATTATCCTTTGGCTCAGCCGTGTTATTCGGACAAACGATTATTAAAGTCGTGTCTGGCTTTGCGCATACCAAACCCTCCGGTGCGGAACAACCCATTTTTATTATCGCGCTGATCATTGTTTTCGGCTTAGTCCCGTCACTTGTCGTGTTAGCGTTATTACTCAGCATCACTCCCGTTCCACATGACTTGCAACTCGCTCAAGCATGCATCTTTGGCTTAGGAATCTTCACCTTATTATTCTTTGGCATACAAGGTCATGCGTTATCTCTTCGCTATAGCGGCAAACAATTAGATCGCCATACCGACTTTCCGTCTTAGTCATTAGGTAGCCAACATGCAGAATACCAAGCAAAATTCCGCCAACTCGGCGGCCACATCCACCCAAAAAGCGTATTTCTTCGGCAGCGGCATCGCCTCTTTGGCAGGTGCGGCTTTCCACATTTTTGAAGAACTTAAAGTTACCGGCGGCAGTTTAGATGGCGCGGGCACACCGGAACAAGGCTAGATGATTCGTGGTGGCCGCATGATTCAGTAAAACTAAATCCGCACTTACAATCTAATAGTTGAGTAAGTGCTTATCTAAGGTTAATAATCATGACAACAATTCAAGTAGGCTGCGATTTAACGTATTCGGTCACAACGCCCACGAGCTTCTTGTTTAACGTAGCCGCGGCACGAACTAGGCACCAGATCATCAGCTGGGAGACCCTACAGTTAAACCCCAATATCCAATATGAGGCCAGCAGTTTAGGTACAGAAGATATTCAAGTGTACCGACTAACTGTTGAACCCTGCGTTCTGCAACTCCAATACCGTGCGAATGTGGATTTACTCCCGGAAATTTATGATACATCAGGGATTATGGAGACCGGATACTCCCAATTGCCAAACGAAGTGTTGCCCTACCTCAATCCCAGCCGATATTGCGAGTCAGATCGTTTGACCCATTTTGCCTCAAGGATGTTTGGCAACGCCGCGCCTGGATTTTCCAGAGTTACTGCGATTTGCGACTGGATAAACAACAATCTCGACTATCAAGCAGGCAGTACCGGCGAAAGTACCAGCGCCTGCGATGTATTAATAGAGCGTGTAGGGGTATGCCGAGATTATGCCCATCTCGCCATTACCTTATGCCGGGCGTTATGTATTCCCGCACGCTATGTTTCTGGGTATGCCTTGTATTTGCAGCCACCTGATTTCCATGGTTTTTTTGAAGCTTATCTGGGGACTCGTTGGTATTTGTTTGATTCTACCCGAATGGCGCCGGTCGAAGGATTTGTTCGTATTGGCACAGGTCGCGATGCTGCAGACGCATCTTTCGCAACTATCATCGGGGAAGCGACGCTAACCTACCTTGCAGTTTGGGCTGAACAAACTTCACCTTACCAAATAACCGATCAACCGCCACCTGGGTCGGCAGTGTCGACAACGAATTAATTTTGCTGCCCCAATCCTTCTGTTCGCTGCCGCACCGACCAAGCTTATCTTTAACTGTATTGTTTACCCCAAGCGCTGAGAAAAATCATCTCACGCTTTAGTCAAGACTATTGGGTCATGGCTAAATAATTATCAGGAGAGCCTCATGAACAAAGATCAAGTTAAAGGCCACGTAGACGAAGTGATTGGCAAAGTTAAAGAAGTCACCGGCAATATCATCAATGATGATGAGTTGGAAATAGAAGGCAACGTCCAAAAGAATGTCGGCAAAGTGCAATCAAAGGTCGGCGACCTTAAAGAAGAAATTAAAAAAGCACTCTAAAGAAGCGCTGCGCTGTTAATGCTCAACCGGCTTAACGGCAATCCTATTCCCAGACAAATATCACAGGACATCACCATGAAAATCGCAAATATCAAATTGCTTGGTTTATCTGCAGCTATAGCTTTAAGCCTTTGCTCCTTCGGCGCTTATGCGGAAGACAGCAAAATAGAAGCGCCTTACAACAAAGATCAAGTAAAAGGCCGCGTTGATGAAGCCCAAGGTAAAGCCAAAGAAGAAGTCGGCAAAGTGCTGGACGACAAAGGCATGGAAGTAGAAGGCAATATCCAAAAAAATACCGGCAAAGTCCAAAAAGGTATTGGCGATATTAAACAAGATATTAAAGAAGACAAATAAACCCGTCTGATCTAAGCGAGCCAGTGACAACAAAACTGGCTCGCTACCAATAATAAAATCACAGGAACTCAATATGAAACTTACCTCAAACGTGTGTGCAGGCATTGCATTAACCTTATGCTCATTCGGCGCATTTGCTGAAGAAAGCCACAGCGCAGTAGCACTTAAACATGCACAAGTCGCGGCAAAAGCCACCGACGCTAAAACCATCGCCGAACATGCGGATACCGCTAAAACCCACGCAAAAGTCGCCGATGAACATCTGGATGCCGGTATCAAAAATTTGGATGAAGCTATCGAACATGGCAACTTAGGCCATACCGAAGAAGCTAAAAAAGCGGCTAACGAAGCGGTTAAACATCTAAAAGCCGTGCAATAAGTCTCCATCAATTTCGTTAGTTAGATTTTGCTGATTTCATACAAAACCAAACTAACAATCGCACAGGTATTTTGTTATGCATAACATCGAAACAATCAATAAATTACTGAAAGACGAATTAGCAGCCGTTGAGTCCTACCAACAAGCCTTGGATAAACTCAGACAAGATGTCAGTTTGGGCGAGTCGGAACATTTACGACCCATTTATCAAGATCATAAAATTGCTGTATCTAGCTTGCAGACATTAAGCCGTTCGTTAGGCGGCACGCCCGCTGTGACTTCAGGTGCATGGGGCACGTGGGCAACATTAGTGCTGGAAAGCGCTAGTATTTTGGGTAACCACACTGCACTAAAAGCGCTACGCGAAGGCGAAAAAAATGGCGTTGATGATTATGAACAAGCCTTAAAGGATGACGAGTTATCCGCCGATCTTCGCACGTTAATTGAAGCAAAATTGCTGCCCGCTCAGCAAGCGCATATCCGTACTCTGGATCGGCTTTTGGACGCAGCAACAGCTTAAATTTTCCTAAGGAAACGCTGAAAAAATAGTTTTCGCTCATGGTTCGACAAGCTCACCACGAACGAAATCAATAAGTTACCGTTCATCTGTCCTTAGACCACCCTTGAGGTGGAGCCTGTCGAAGGATTTAATCAGCGCTTCCCTAACTCATGCAGTTTTAAACTGATGCCAGCGTGGACCAACAATTTTCCCGCTGGCTTTTTTTATTGCGTGATCCACAAAATAAGTCGCCCCCGGCCTCACCGCTAAAAACCAAGGAATTCCTAATGATTTCAACTGTACCTGATGTAATTTTTAAAACCCGTGTTCGCGACGAAAGCATCGGTGGCGACAATCCTTTTCGCTGGCAAGATGTCAGCACAGACGATATTTTTAAAGGCAAGAAAATCGTGGTGTTGGCGCTACCCGGTGCGTTTACACCAACCTGTTCAAGTAAACATCTTCCCGGCTTTGTTGCTAAATATCAGGATCTCCTCGATCAAGGCGTTGACGAAGTGTATTGCCTGAGCGTTAACGACGCTTTTGTGATGTTTCAATGGAGCAAGCACCTGGACATCACCAACGTAAAAATGCTGCCCGACGGCAATGGTGAATTTACCAAAGCCATGGGCATGCTGGTGAAAAAAGACAACGTCGGCTTTGGCAGTCGCTCATGGCGCTATTCGATGATTGTCGATGATTGTCGATGATAAAAAAATTCTCAAAATATTCAGCGAACCCGGCCAGGTTGATAATTGCCCGGATGATCCATTTACGGTGAGCGGCGCCGATACACTGTTGGATTATTTGTTGCAAAACAAATAGCCCTTTTCATCTTGACTTATACGAGACGCACCCATGACACAATATGACTATGACCTGTTTGTAATTGGTGGCGGCTCAGGCGGCGTGCGTGCTGCCAACATGGCGGCCGGTTTGGGTAAACGAGTTGCCCTCGCTGAGCAGCGCCACATCGGCGGCACCTGTGTCAATGTCGGTTGTGTGCCCAAAAAACTGCTGGTCTATGCCTCGCAATTTCACGATCAATTCGAAGCCGCCAAAGGATTTGGCTGGACGGTGGGACAATCAACATTCAACTGGTCAAGCTTGATCGCCAACAAAAACCAGGAAATAACCCGGCTACAAGGGGTTTATAACAAGCGACTACAACAATCCGGCGTTAATGTCATTACCGGCTCGGCAAAAGTGCTTAATGCAAACACGGTCGAGGTAGAAGGCTCATCCTACCGGGCTGAACGCATAATCATTGCCACAGGCGGCAGACCGTTTGTACCCGACATCCCTGGCAAGGAACATATCGTCACCTCGAATGAGATGTTTTTTCTTGGGCAATTGCCCAAGCGCATCATTATTGTCGGTGGCGGTTATATCGCGGTGGAATTTGCCAGTATTCTGAATGGTCTTGGCGTCGACACCACTATTTGCCATCGTGGCGACAAATTGCTGCAAGGTTTTGATGAAGATATTCGAGATTTTCTGGCTGAGGAGATGACCCAAAAAGGCATTAGTCTGTTGTTCAACACCGACATTGAAGCCATAGAAAAAATGGCCTCAGGTTTTGCAGTCCGACTTATTGACGGCGTAAAAATGACCACCGACTTGGTGTTATATGCCACCGGCAGAACCCCGAATTCAAGCGGGTTTGGCTTAGAAGCGTTGGGAGTTGAATTAGACGATGACGGTGCAATCAAGGTTTACGACGACTACCAAACCAATATCCCATCAATTTATGCCTTAGGCGATGTCACTAATCGAGTCAATCTGACGCCAGTAGCGATAGCCGAAGGGATGGCGCTAATCAATAAGCTATATGCCCAGCAGCCGCAATCGGTGGATTACGAGAATATTCCCACCGCAGTATTTTGCCAGCCGACCATTGGTACGGTGGGGCTAACCGAAGCGCAAGCAAAAGAAAAACACTCCGACATCGATATTTACAAAACCAGTTTTACACCAATGCAAAACGCCCTGTCCGGCTTGGATGAAAAAACCCTAATGAAGATGATCGTAGTGCGCAGCACTAATCAGGTCGTGGGTTTACACATGGTAGGCACCGATGCGCCGGAAATTATCCAAGGCATGGCCGTTGCGATTCGAGCTGGTGCGACTAAAGCAATCTTCGATTCAACAATCGGCATCCATCCGACTGCCGCTGAAGAATTTGTGACGTTGCGGGAAGTCTCGGTTTTATCCGAGTAAGGAGCGTTAAGTGCTTGAAGCCGATCACCGCAACCACCTCATTTCGACCCCCTTCTAAAAAATCTAAGCCGCGTATTAAAATCTTCAAATTTTGTAACTACTCAGTCTCTTGATCGAGCCGTCATGCGTAGGCTGGATAAGCGTTAGCGCATCCGGCAAATCCGGTGGATGCGCGTTGCTTAACCACCCTACAGAATAAACGCATAGCCTCACTCAGATTAATGACTGAATAGTTACCGAATTTTTATTATATTAGTTGGGAAGACTGTCCAAATGGACTGGTCTTCACCGCATCAATAAGACTATGAGCGATGCAACTGAATCGGCGATTGCTGAGTATACTGACTGCAGATTAGTCACTTGCTCGTCATTCAGAAACAAGCCTGGCAAGATAGTCGCGACCGATCCAGTCAACTTATAATTAATTACGGAAATCCTCGCCGATGGCTCATCAACACGACCACCACCATTCGCATTCTCATGATAATCACTCCCATCAAGGTCACTCTCATGGAAGTCATCATCATCCTAAACCCGGCAATTACGGCAGTGCGTTTGTTATCGCTATCGGACTGAATACCGCGTTTGTTGTGATTGAATTTGTGTATGGCTTTATTGCCAACTCAACGGCGTTAATGGCCGATGCCGGGCATAATTTATCCGATGTTTTGGGCCTGCTGCTGGCATGGATTGCAACGATCCTGGGCCGCAAAGAGCCTAGCGTGCGCTACACCTATGGACTTAGAAGCACATCGATTTTGGCGGCTTTAGCAAACGCGACGTTTCTGTTGGTGGCGTGCGGAGCCATTGCGTGGGAAGCGATACAACGTTTCTCACAGCCGCCGATGGTTTCAGGGATGCTGATGATGGAAATCGCGGCGGTTGGTATCGTCATAAACGGCTTATCCGCTTGGCTTTTTGTCAAAGGCAGCAAAGGCGATTTGAACATCCGGGGAGCTTATCTGCACATGCTGGCTGACGCCCTAGTGTCATTAGGCGTTGTTGCCGCCGGTGTCGCAATTATGTTTACCAATTGGTTCTGGCTTGACCCGGTCATTAGCCTCGTTATCGTTTTGGTTATTGTGATCGGCACCTGGGGCTTGCTGCGTGAATCAATACGACTGGCCTTGAGCGCTGTGCCTAAACACATTAACCTACCCGAAGTAGAAATTTATCTGCGCCAATGTCCAGGTGTCAGTGATATTCACGATTTGCACATCTGGGGCTTGAGCACGACGGAAACGGCCCTGACAGTTCATTTAGTAATGCCCAATGGCTATCCTGGCGATATATTTATAGATGAGATTGTCTTAACACTGAAAGAACGCTTTTCCGTCGAGCACAGCACCTTACAAATAGAACTGGGCACCACTAGTCACGTTTGTACGCTACACCCTAAGCGTTAACTGGCTGCCAGCGCGAATAACTTGGGATTTCACCACAATTAACGATCGAGGGGTGAATTCATTCGCGCAAGGCCACTAAAATCGCCCCAATTGAATGAGAGAAGTTATTTTCAAGCACATCCTTATCTTGAGTCGCGACCAACGGTTGTAACAGACGAGCGCCCCGCCTGGCGATAGCGCCGTTCAGAAGATTGCGTACTTTGCTTATAAGACTTCAACATCCAGGCTATCGGCAACGCCATATATAAAGTGCGAACTGTGCCGATTAGATTTAGCGCAGTGATCAGTGGCGAGGTTGCGGGAGCTGTTGATTTATCGCCATTTCCGCATGATTTTGGTGCCCGGCGCTTGGTAAGTTCTCCTAACAGAAAACCAACACCACCGGAAAGCAGCAACGAAGTTGGCGCAGTAAGCTGCTGGCGGATTTTCCTGATTAAGCTATCGCCACGCACATTGATACTTTGTTGACGTTGCAATATCTGCCATTCGACATTACTGATTTGGGCGCTCAGCGACCTGGCTTTGCGACGTTTTAGAAACGGGTCTTTCATGATGATTTCCCGACATCCGGACGCTCTGGCGTTATGGGCTGAAGACTGCGGAGCGTCGAAGGGAATTGTAAAAAACGACTCTTACGGCGTATCACGCCAAACAAAATAAGTGTCAGCAACAAGTTAGCCGCGACAGTAAGCAATATGACACTGCTGGGAGCAAAGCCATTTTCAATAAGCAATAACACAGCCGCAGCCTGCAAACCCAGCCACGCACTCAGTAGCAAGACGGCAATCATCACGCCCGAGATGAGCATCGACACCAAACTATCGCCTGCCCGCTGAGTTTCCAGCGCTGCCAGGCGAATACGATCAACACCCAACCCGCGTAATTCATCCCATAACAACTGGGCTTCTGCCAATACGCCGGCCACGTTTTGCGGTTCGCTGCTTTGGGCGGTTTGCCCAGAGGCCTGATCGTTTACCGTGCTTGGGTTCATAATATTCGACCGTCTAACGGCCGCTCAACAACCGGCTTAGCACAAAGCCTGCCGCTGCCGCGATGCCCAGCGCGGTAATAGGGTTGTCATGTACATAGCCCCGACAATCATCAAGCAATTGTTGCTCTCTATTTTTCAGTTGTTCGCCTTTTTCACCTAATGCGTCAACCGCATGAGTGGCGACATTGGCGATAATATCGACCGTTTCATGGGCTGAATTGGCGGCTTTTTCTATAGTTTCCATGGTAATTTCCTCGTGCTGAGATGCCTATTAAGGCATCTCAGTTTGTGATGATTGAGCTCTAACGTTGATTCAACAGACGGCCAAATAAAAAACCAACCGCTGCCGCAATACCGACTGACGCAATGGGATTCTTACTAATATAACCGCGGCAGTCTTTAACTAAGCGCTCCTCGGTATTTCTTAGTTGTTGGCCTTTGTCACCCAGCGTATCCACCGCTTGGCTGGTCACTTGCGCAACCTTGTCATAAGCGTCATGCGCTGTATTTGTTACTCTATCTAACGTTTCCATCGCTGAAATTCAGGGAATGCACCAAACCGGAGTCGGAAGGTGCGTGAATTTTAGTCCTCGGTAGCTATATCGTTCCGGCGTTTTATCGAGCGTGCTGTTTGCGATGAAAAAATGCAATCGGTCGATGCCGATAGCGTAACGTCATTGCTGCGATGTTTAGCCACCTTGTCGTGGCTAAACGATATTGGAGCAGGACAGCCGAGGCTTGCGTAGCAATCTAACCGTCGCTAAGTTTTGATGATTTCACGCAGGAGCAAGGAAATTACCCTTCAAAACTTAGCGACTCGCTTGAATTAATTCCTGTTTGATGTGGCTGGCTTATTTACGACGCATGTCGTTTTTAACAGACTTCACGCCGCCAACGTTACGGGCTACTTCGACTGCTTTTTTAATATCTTCATTAGAATTTACAAAGCCGCTCAGTTGCACGACGCCTTTAAAGGTTTCCACGTTGATTTCGGCAGAACTTAACGTCGGCTCATGCAAAATCGCCGCTTTCACTTTGCTGGTGATAACAGTATCGTCAACATATTCACCGGTTCCAGCACTTGTTTTGGTCGAAGCACAACCCACCGCAGTTAATAATGTGAGCGCTATAAATAATGCAGAAAAAAATCTAATTAGTTGTTTCATGTGTAAATCTCCAATGATGTTTAAAAGTGAACTGAGCTTTGATGCCTAAATCTCCAGATTCTTATCGCAAAATACCTAGGTTCGAAAATGGCCTGTCATCTTCACCAAGAACCTTAGATCCTCAATAAGACTGGGGTTGCGTCAAAACCTTATAAACACTATATCGATAAATCGTATTGCGGTCGGTTCGGTAGCGAACATACAGAAAAAAGTGCGGCTGTCAGCAAGCAAGTTCGGTTCAAGGTAGTTTGTTGAGCCATTTTTCTATATGGCTGCAATGCGAAAGCTCTAGCCAATAACGTAAGCCGCCTATAAAAATCGCCCTTGTCTTAACTTAACGCAGTCACATTAAGTTAAGACAAGGGCGACGCTTTTTAGAGTGTTTTACGATTCGTCTAATGCACGAAAATCGCAATTAAGATAATGATAGGAATGGGAATGCCAAGTAGGTATAAAAGTATTGAGCGCATTGTTAATCTCCTGAGTTAGTGAAGTTTATAGATAATTACAAATCACGCTGCCGACCACCATAAGTGGCTGATAAGCTAGCCACAAATGCGCCAATAAGCATCGAGATAAACAGCCACAGCGCCGCATAAGCTGTGGCTTTACGAGCCTTGTCGGCTGCTTCTTTGGCGAGGATTTCGGCGTTATGCAGTTTGCTTTGAACACGGTTATAGGTATCAGTTACTCGCGTTTCCGCAGCTTGCTGAGTTAATCCGGTACGCGCTGCGACAACTTGACCGACATACCGTATATCTTCCGGAGGCAATGGCCCGGTATGAATAGAGTTTAAAAAGATACGACTTACTTCAAAAGGCGCACCATGCGAGAAGATCGGTTCCGGAACGCCGCCGTTTTTGACTATAGCTACATCAATGTCTCTTCTGAACAGCGAATCGACGAAGTAAGCCAGTGGCCCATTGTCATGCTCCGGTTTGACTCTATCTAAATCTGCCACTGCGGCAGTGCCGGCGACGCCGCCAGCAAAAGTCGCCCCGGCTTGAATGCCGCCGCTGACGATTGAACTAATCACCGATGTTAATAGCGCCGCAGTCGCCAATGCAGCAACGGCCCAGGCTAAAAAGCCGTGTGCGGTATCGCGAAAATAGACCTCGTCGAATTGGGTATCCACCCACTTGGTTCTCAGTCTCCCGGCAATGTAGCCGCCTACTCCAGAAGCAATCAGTTGCGTAAAAGTTAGCCAGAGAATGGTTGTTACGCCAAAGGTAGTCGCGGTAACGCCATTAAACGCCCATGGTGATACCGAAGACAGACCCAGGCCTGTTCCCAATATCAACAATGATAACGACAAGGCCGCGGCCGCTGCTGCCCCTGCCAAGATAGCGCCCCACGACACTGCGTTAAGGTGGTTGTGAATGATTCCGCTTGGCAACGGTCCGAATTCGTCGGCAGTTTTAATGTTGGTATTGGTCATGATTTATCTCCTGAAAAATTATGTTCGGGTAAATGTTGCTCTCGATACGGTAGAGCATCTGTTCAGCATCGCACATAGACTGGATTAAGTTGCTTAGGGCTGCCTCGTCACCACCCGCCAGATGATGTTGCCAACATCATCTGCGACCAACAACGCGGCTTGCTTATCCAGCGCAACACCTACCGGTCGTCCGAAGGCATCGCCCTCGGCGCTGACAAAGCCGGTCAGCACATCGATGGGATCACCGACAGGTTTACCGCTTTTGAAAGGGACAAAAATCACCTTATAGCCACTGCGTGGCTCGCGATTCCACGAACCGTGCTGACCAATAAAAACCCCGTTATCAAATGGTGCAGGCCATCCGCTGTTTTTTGAAAACACCAACCCCAGTGAGGCAGTATGCGTCCCGAGCGCATAATCCGGCACCCTGGCACTGGCAACTAGGTCGGGCTGCTGCGGCTGTACCCGCTCATCGACATGCTGACCATAATAGCTGTAAGGCCAACCAAAGAAGCTACCGTCGGGCACTGAGGTCAGATAATCCGGCACCAAATCGCTGCCAATTTCATCGCGCTCGTTGACGACAGTTAACAAGGCGCCGCTGTCTGGCTCCCAAGCTAAGCCATTGGGATTACGCAAGCCTGAGGCAAAAATACGATAGCTGCCGCGCTTGGGATCGACTTCCCAAATCGCGGCACGACCAATCTCATTATCCATACCGTTCTCGGCGACATTACTATTGGAACCAACCGTCACATACAATCGCGCGCCGTCCGGACTAGCCAACACATTTTTAGTCCAATGATGATTAGTTGGCCCACCCGGTAAATCCAACACCTTGGTTCCCGCTTGAGTAATATTGGTTTCACCTGACTTATAAGGAAATTTCAGCAACGCATCTGCATTAGCGACGTAAAAGTCGTTACCAACCAATGCCATGCCAAACGGCGAATTGAGCCCTGCAATAAATACCGTTCGAGTTTCCGCCACGCCGTCATGGTCGGCATCGCGCAGTAATGTAATGCGATTAGCGCTAGGTACGCCTGCACCTGCTTTGTTCAGAGCCCACTGCATAATCCAGCCTTTGATGCCCTGCCCGTCTTCCGGTTTGGCTGGCGCGTTGGTTTCGGCGACCAAGACATCACCATTTGGCAGCACATACAACCAACGCGGGTGATCGAGTCCAGCGGCAAACGCATTGACAGTAAGCCCCGGTGTCGCTACCGGCTTGGCATTGGCAGGCCAACCGACAGCCTGCGCGATATTAAATGTTGGAATTAATGTCGGGTTGGGCGGCGGCAGCTGAGGATGAGTACCAATACCAGCGGAAATCGGCAATTGCGCTACTTCCCCACAGGCCGTAAGGGCTATTGCTATAGCCGCTAGCCCCAAGGCTTTTGGAGAAATATCCATAAAATCAAGCACCGTTAATGCTGAACGTTGGCCATTTTCCGGCAACTTTCGGCGCAATCTCGACATGCTTTAACGCATGCCTCCATACCGCCGACTTTCTCGCAGCTCAAAGCACACGCCTCACAGACTTCGGCGCAAACCTCGCACACCCTTTGGTGAAAAGGCGAACCCATCAGCTGAAAATTAGCCGATGTTTGGCAAATCTCGGCGCAGCTGATCATCAGACGAAAATGCTCTGCTTCAACATGCTTGCCGCCAACCTTAAGGCAATGATTCATGGCGCTTTGCAGGCAGACTTGATGACAATGACTGCAGGCTTCAATACAAGCCGACATGCCGTGTTCACTGGAAGTGTGGGTTTGTTGGTTCATGGCGATTCTCCTGAGAGCTTAAGCTGTGGATTGAAATTGGGGTTGTGTCAAAACCTTGCAATTACTCTAACCGCGGCACCCGATCAGGTCGGTACGGTAGCGCTCATACCCAGTTATTTCGCAACAATCCCAATAATAACTAATGG
>JAUYMX010000595.1 GCA_030699345.1 Methylococcaceae bacterium | reverse complement strand
GGTCAGCTTGATGATAAAGAAGTCATTTTTCTAGCCAGACACGGCAACCCGCACCGCTTCGCACCGCATAAAATCAATTACCGGGCTAATATCTGGGGATTAAAACAACTGGGTGTGGAACAAATAATTGCGGTAGCCGCTGTCGGCGGTATCACCGAGAAAATGGGCCCCGCGCATATCGCCATTCCGGACCAGATTATCGATTACAGCTACGGCCGCGAACATACCTTCTTCGACAATGATCAAGAAGGCGTGACACACATCGACTTTACCTATCCTTACAGTCAGAAGCTGCGCTCAAGGTTAATCACCGCAGCTAGCCAAGCCCAACTAAAAATCAGCCCACTCGGCACCTACGGCTGTACGCAAGGCCCACGTTTAGAATCTACTGCAGAAATCAAACGCAGGGAGCAAGACGGTTGTGATTTAGTGGGTATGACCGGCATGCCGGAAGCCGCATTAGCCAAAGAACGGAACATCGATTACGCCGCTATCGCGGTAGTTGCCAACTGGGCGGCCGGAAAAACGGAAGGCGAAATCACCATGGCTGAGATTGAACAACACTTGCACAAAGGCATGGCCGACACCGCATTACTGCTGAAAGCTTTTATCGGCCAACATTGAATTTTGAAATTGTTGTAGCTATTCACCGAATCCAATGTAGGGGCGAATTTATTCGCCTCGAGAGCTTCGATGCGATGCGGTCCGGCGGAGCCCCAATATAGGTAATTGCAACAAAAGCCACCTATAAATCTAATGGGAACCTCTAAAAATTATCCATTCATGCTTCGACAAGCTCAGCACGAACGGATAAGTTACTAATTTAAATAGATCACCGTTCGCACTCGACTGCATGGATGCAGGAGATAGAGCAATGCAGGAGCAATTGCCGAGAGCTTGTCGAAGTGCAATTTTTAGAGTCCCCCTAATGCTTATGTTCTCTTTTCCGGATTTTTTCGGCACTGGCTAGACTCTTTCAACCTCGAACAGCAAGTCCAGATCTTTATCGTTAACATCTTATTGCCAGCGCGCACGGCCCCAAGAACGACGCTGATCTTCATCCAAAAAAGTCCATGCCACCAAGCGACTTTTTTTCTGCCCCTGCGCCATCTCTATGGTTCTGAAATCTTGCACACCCGCTTTTTTCAGCGCGCGGTAGACGCCGGGCAGGCTGGCTGATTTTGAAATCAGCGTGGTAAACCATAAACAACGACCAGAAAATGCAACGCTCTCCGCAATCATGCGGCAGACGAAGGCTTCTTCGCCGCCGTCACACCACAATTCCGCGCCCTGCCCGCCAAAATTTAACAGCGGTTTTTTGGCGGCCGCTTTACCAAGATTCTTCCATTTACGTTGCGTTCCCGCGAGTGCTTCGGAAGCTGAGGCATGAAAAGGTGGATTGCACAGCGTCACATCAAACACTTCGCCAGCCTGAATAATGCCCTTAAAAATCAAACTACTGGAAGCTTGCAGCCGTAGCTCAATCGCCTCGCTTAATCCTGGATTGGCATCCAGAATCCGTTGCACATTGACGAGCGCTACCGGATCAATATCGCTGCCAACAAACCGCCAACCATAGCAACGCTGGCCAAGCAGCGGATAAATGCCGCTCGCACCGGTGCCGATGTCGAGCGCCCGCGCGCCAGACGGCACTAGACCTAAGTTATTTTCAGCCAATAAATCAGCCAAATAATGCAGATAGTCGGCCCGGCCCGGAATCGGCGGACAAAGGTAATGTGCCGGAATATCCCATCCGGTTATGCCATAACAATCCATTAACAGCGCCCGATTAAGCGCCCTGACCGCCGCCGGATTGGCGAAATCGATAGACGAATCACCATAGGCATTGGCGGACACAAAGGCCGCTAGCTCCGGGCTGGCTGTGATGAGTTGCGGGAAGTCATAACGCCCCCGATGTAAATTGCGCGGATGCAACGCGAGTTTTACTGCCTTTACGGAAGCGGATCGTTTAGCTGGCTGCTGAAAAGCGCGCTTTGATTTTTCCCGATTCATGTCACAGCCTGATCAACTAGGGCGTCTATCCGATTTCCAATCCTTTGTTGCATTGTAGGCCTGCAGTTCATTTTGTTTAGTGAGACCATGCCGCGCCAGCAACAACGATTACAGTAGTTCCGATGACACAAAGGACACTCCATACGCTCAGTTCGAATTTCCTGATTATTCAGAGCTTCAGCCGCCATTCCAGAAAGTGTCATTTCGGCAAGTCCGTAACCCGCATTCATAGTAGGGCGCAATAGCGGCTTTATCGCGTTTTGGCGTGCTCAAAACTAGGCAGCCTTATCAGGCTAATTATGCAAGTTAGTCTTGACGGGCAAGACGGTATCTACCCGGCTCAATCCTGTCGAAGGATGAATGTTAAGCCGTTCATGGTTCAACAAGCTCACCACGAACGGCTTAACTTAACGACATTGAAGAATTAATAGGGTTGGTATAACACTGAGAACAACCGGCGACCAAAGCGATCGAGTTAATCACAGCGCTGTACCCGCCCCAATAGTTAGATGGTAGGGTTATGCAGCACAAGTTGAGGTGCATCACCAGAGAGCCAGTATCTGCCCACCGCCTTTTTAAGAACTGACTCGACACGGGCGTCTTTAAGTGTCGAATGAATGAATACACGACTAACAGGCAAAGCGCGAGTGGTGGCGAGGTCAGTCTCTCGAACTTCTTTAATGCCAACGGCACCGCAATAACGGAGGAATTGTCTCCAAAGCAGTTTCCCACGCCTAGTGTCTTGGATAGCCGCTTCCAATAAATCACATATCCTGGCATCAGGAGGTAATGGTGGCGAGTAGGGAAAGCCGAATTCACCGGGCCTGCCAACTGCGATGATACGCTCCTTACGCCCGGAACCAAGCGTGACAAGTTGGTTGGAAAGTCGCAGTAACACTCTGCCATTATGTTGAGATACGGTTGTGATTTTATCGCCCACCACCAGAAAAATGTCAGTTCGGTAACGACGACCGCGCATCAGTAGGAAAACCATAATAGCCAGTGGAATTCCAATAATCACGGCCCATTGCAGAATAAGGCCTATCGACAAGTTCATTTCCTTCCTACGTCTAACAAGTAATTATATGGTTTCTGTATATCTCCTCATATCAGATGATATACAGCGAATTGGCGCCAGCAGTCATCCGCCTAATAGGGATGATCTCGTCGACCATTGTCATCCCTTTTTCAGTGTTCCTTAAATCCTTCGACAAGCTCAGGATGAACGGTAACTTATTTCCTGGGTTCTCGCTTGCGCATTCTTTGCGGCACGGGAGCTGGCACTGATTTCTCAGTCTCGATTTTTTCAGGCGTCAGGCTGGCAAACTCGAACAACAATTCCAGCTCTTTGTCGTTAATTTCGTAATGGGCTTTAGCTTTTAGCCGTTCCGGCAATACTACCGGCCCATAGCGCACACGAATCAATCGGCTGACGGTAACGCCTTGTGATTCCCATAAACGCCTGACTAAGCGGTTTCGGCCTTCGCTGACAATAACGTGATACCACTTGTTGGCACCTTCGCCGCCATAAAAACGAATTTCGTCAAATTTGGCTTTGCCGTCTTCCAGTTCCACCCCCTGTTTAAGCAGCGCCAAGGTGGCCTCCGGCACATCCCCTAAAATACGCACGGCATATTCGCGTTCAACTTGGGACGAGGGGTGCATCAAGCGATTCGCCAGTTCGCCATTATTGGTGACCAGCAATAACCCGGAGGTATTAATGTCTAAGCGTCCGACGGAAATCCAGCGTGCAGTGAGCAGTTTCGGCAACTGGGTAAAAATTACCGGGCGGCCTTCCGGGTCACGGCGCGTGACCACTTCACCCGTAGGTTTGTGATACAGCAACACGCGGGTGGGTTGCAGGGCAAATTTTTCCCAATTAATAACTCTTTCGTTAAGCAGCAAGCGATCGCCGTCTCTTAGACGGTCGCCAAGCTTAACGGGGTGCCCGTTGAGCGTCAGTTTGCCTTCATCTATCCAACGCTCAATCTCGCGCCGGGAGCCAACGCCGCCGCGTGCCAGCACTTTTTGGATGCGTTCGCCGCCTTCCTCTGTTTCGATTTTTTTCGGCCTGGGTGCGACTTTAGCTTTCGCTACGGGTTTGGTTTTATTTTCAGCCAGCTGCTCTTGATAACGTTTAGCTGAGCCCGGCGCGCTCTTGGTTGGTTTCTGCGGCCGCTGTGTTGATTTTTGTGTCCTCGAGGGACTCTTCGTTGGCTTGTTGCCTGATTTGTTGTTGCTCACTGTCTACCTGCTTGTGTAGTTGACTATTATCTGCCGCCAAATCAAGGTGTTGTATTTCTTGTAAGGTTGGCAGTTCGGTTAATGATTCAATATTAAAATAATCTAGGAATTGTTTAGTGGTACCGTATAAGCCGGGCCTGCCCGGCACTTCTTTGTGTGCTATCACGCGTACCCATTCGCGTTCTAATAAGGTTTGAATAATGCTGGAACTGACGCTGACACCGCGAATATCTTCAATTTCGCCACGGGTCACCGGCTGCCTATAGGCAATAATCGACAAGGTTTCCAGTAAAGCGCGTGAATATTTCGGCGGCTTCTCTTCAAATAACCGAGACACCCAGCGCGACAATTC
>JAUYMX010000589.1 GCA_030699345.1 Methylococcaceae bacterium | reverse complement strand
TTCGTGATGAATTGATTGCCCATAGTGACCGCTATAAGAGGCATCAATTTCCGCCTTGAGCGCGGAAGTGTCTTTTTTCGGTGTGGAGCAAGCAGTCAGCGATAGCGCTAAAACGGCAAGCGGTAGATAGATATGTTGCTTTTTCATGATGTTATCCTCGTAATTTACTAGTCTGGGCGGGTATACTTGCCATGATCCAGCGGGCCGGAATGCGTCCAGTAGCCGGGATAAAGCAGACCAAAATAACGAGTGTCTTAGCTAAAGCGCTCCCACACATAAGGCGGGGTGATATAGTCATCAGTCGGGATGGGTGACGTAAGCAGCTCGGCGCCGCCTACCAACGTGCGGCTAACCGCATGGCCCACGCCCCGCAAAGTGCCCCACGTCAAGCCGACAAAAATGTTTTGCTCGTGACTGATGTTGACAATGTTTTTAGGTATTTCAATAAAACCGGTGCCAATATTGAAAAAGCCTTGATTAATTTTCGAGGAAAAACCCTGTAAGTAAGTTTTTTCTTCCGCATTAACCGAAAAACTCGCCAAAATTGCCCCGGACAAAACGCAGGCGGTAATTAACTTATTCTTATTCATTGTATTACTCCTTGTGTTGCATTTTGATCCTCGCCATCAGTTTAATAATAACGGCAAGGGGTGAAAAACACTTTCCGCTGACACTAAACCAGTGTCAGCGGAAAGTCAAACGGCTTATTCGTGCTGATATGGCGGGTTTTGTCGGCTATTAGCAAGTGCTTATCTGACAATAAAAAAGCTGATATAGGTAAAAACATAAAGCTAATCCTAACCACATGATTTATAAAATAATTTGTGTCAATCAATAGACGCGTCAGGCAATGTCTTCTTAAGGGAACCTCTAAAAATTATCCGTTCATGCCCTTCAACCACACTCAGGGCAGGCTTCGACAGGCTCAGCACGAACGGACAAGTTATTGATTAAAATAAACCACCGTTCGCATTTATGCCCTGTGGGTACTGAGCTGTGAGCTTGTCGAACAGTCGAAGTGCAATTTATAGAGGTCCCCTTAATACCGCTATCTTGTGTACTTTAAAGCTGGCGCTCCTGAATACTGTCATCCATGCAATAAGATTAAGAATATAGGCTGAAATAACGTGACAATGCTTAAGACAATTAAACGCGCGCTGCATTTTTTCCGAATCGGGCTGACAGCCCATAAAATTCGACGTAGCCAAAATGAGACCGAGCGCTTGCTTGCCAGGCGGGCACTTGCCGGACTATTTGCCGATGGCCGCGGCATTACTATGAAAGTTGGCCAATTGTTTGCGGGCAACGATGGCGCGACGCCCTTTCAGGAGCTTGTTGAAGGCATCGAGCCCTTGCCGTTAAAAATCATGCGGGCACAGCTTGAAATGGCACTTGGGCAAGCGGTTAAAAACGTTTTTCGTTCTGTTGAACCTGCCATTGCTGCCGCTTCTTTGGGGCAAGTGCATCTTGCCGAGCTTAAAAATGGTGACAAAGTCGCCGTAAAAATTCGTTATCCAGATATTGCCGAAGCGGTTGATGCTGAATTACGCTTGGTGGGCTTATTGCCGGGTGTCGGCCCCGTCAGTCGTTGGGGTTTTGATCTCGATGCTTATAAAGAAAGCCTGCACGACAATATGCTTCGCGAGCTGGATTATCGTTCCGAAGCTCAACGGCAGGATTATTTTGGCCGGACTGTTCAGGTACCGGGCTTGAAAGTTCCTAAGGTGTATCTGGATTTATGCACTGAGCGGGTATTGGTGCAAACCAGAGCGGAAGGCGTGTTGATCGATAAGGCCTGCAGTTGGCCGGAACAAGAGCGACGGGTTATCGGTAAAACGTTGGTAATGACATTATTTAAAAGTTTGTTTGTTGCCGGTGAAGTGCATGGCGATCCGCATCCCGGTAACCTTTTTTATAGTCATGATGAAAATGGGCAGCCGCTAGTCACATTGTTGGACTTTGGCTGCACGCTTGCCATTACCAAAGAACGCCGATTGGCATTGCTTAAATTGATTGTCGCCTGTCGAGAAAGACACCCGGTCACACCGCTGGATTGTTTTGCTGCGCTGGGTTTTGATAGTAAAAAACTGGCGCCAATCAGCGGCTCCTTGCCCGCTCTCTGTCAGATATTGTTTCGACCTTTTTTGTTGGACCACGCATTTGATTCGACACAATGGCAGCTTGGTCAGGCAGTGAATCAACTATTGGCCGATTACCGCTGGTGGTTTAGATCCGCCGGGCCTGCTGACCTTTTTTTATTGCTGCGAGCTTTTCAGGGGCTTGTTCAGCAACTACAACAACTGGATGTTAAGTTGTCATGGTGGCAACTATTGCAACAAGCGGTCGGCGAAAAATCGATTCAACAAGCCATCGCTTACCAATTACCAGTAATTCCGCATACTCCGGAAACTAACATACTCAGCTTTGCGCAGCAGGCGACCATGCTTTGTGTATCAGTCACCGAAAATGGTGAACCGCGAGTTTCGGTGACTATGCCAGCCGACGAAGTATTAGATTTGGAACATCTAATTCCTGAGGACGTATTAAAACGCATTGTTGCGTCAGGAAAAATCGATCTTAAACAGGTGGTTGATGCACTTCGCCGCAGCGGTATTACTCCTCAACAACTGTTTATTTTTGAAGACGATAGAAAAACCTACCGAGTGTGGCTGAAATAATATTATCGACAACCCTGTAAGCGCTGATAATCAGGCATTTGCTGTCAGTATAATGGCGCTAACTCATAACCTATCAGTTACTACTCATGCCCAAATCCCTCAAATTCCAACGCGCCGCGGCGGCACCCGACTTACCGGCTAGTACGGTTAAATTCATACTTTATTGTATGAGCCACTTTCGCTGGTTGATGTTGCTGATGGTGTTTTTGGAAACCGGACAGGCGGCGGCGAATATTTTGGTGCCGTACGCGGTGAAGGCCATTATGGACGGTGTTGCGCAGTTGGCGGGTGGGCCGGTGTTGGAGACGTTGCGCGGGCCGTTGCTGTTTCTTGCAGGACTGGCGCTGGCGGAAATTATTTTCAGCCGGGCTAGCGGCGCGGTGTTGATTACCATGGGGCCGCGCTTGCGGCAGCGCACCACGCAAAATCTGTTCGCCTATTTGCAATATCACTCCGTGCGTTATTTCGGTAATCACTTCGCGGGTGGACTGGCGCATCGCATTAGCGAGACGGCGATGAGCGTCAATCATACCGTGTGGTCAGTGATCGCGGATTTCTGGCCGATTATGGTGACATTTGCCGTGTCGATTACTTTGCTGCTTGGCGTGCATCAAGGTTTAGGCTTATTCGTTGCGGGTTGGGTATTTGTTTACGTGCTTAGCTCTTACTTTATGGCGACCCGTTGCCAGCCCTATGCGCAAAATTACGCGGCCACGCGCAGTCTGGTCAACGGCAAGATTGTCGATGCAGTGACCAATATTCTCAACGCCAAACTGTTTGCCCGGCTTGGCTTCGAGCGGCAATATCTCAATGGCTTTCTGGAAACCGAGGTGCAGGCCGGGCGGCGCACGTTTTGGTATATGGAGCGGGTGCGCTGGTTTCAATTTATTGCCGCGGCATCGCTTAAGTTGGGCACAGTTTATTACGCGTTGACGTTGTGGGACGGCGGCCTGATTACGGTCGGCGATTTTACGATGAGCGTGGGCTTGGCCTTGCTGATTATCAACGACGCTCGCAATCTGACCCGGCGCTTTTTGGAGTTTTTCGAATACGTCGGCAATGTCGCCAATGGCGTTGATACCATCATTCGTCCGCACGAAATTGTCGATGCGCCGGATGCGCAACCTCTACAGATCACTCAAGGACGGATAGAATTTCGACATGTGCAGTTTGGTTATGATGCGGCGCAGCCGGTCTTCGATGGCCTGAGTGTGGTAATCGAACCGGGGCAACGAGTTGGCCTGGTAGGCTTTTCAGGCTCCGGTAAATCGACGTTCGTGAATCTGATGCTGCGCAATTTCGAGCCGCAGGGTGGGCAAATTTTGATTGATGGTACTGACATCATGGGCGTTACCCAGGATTCTTTGCATGAGCAAATCAGCCTGATTCCGCAAGATCCCAGCCTGTTTCATCGTAGTCTTAAGGAAAATATCGGCTACGGCAAGTTGGATTCCAGCGACACTGAAATCGCTGCCGCCGCGAAAATGGCCCATGCCGATGAGTTTATTCGCGATATAACCGAGGGCTACGATTCCCTGGTCGGCGAACGCGGCGTCAAGCTGTCCGGCGGTCAGCGGCAACGTATAACCATCGCACGAGTAATGCTTAAAGACGCGCCGATTCTGATACTCGATGAGGCCACTTCGAGCCTGGATTCGGTCACCGAAAAAACCATTCAGGAAAATCTTGATCGCGCGATGGGCCGTAAAACCGTCATTGCGGTGGCGCATAGGCTATCGACTATTGCCCATCTCGATCGTATTTTGGTGTTCGATAATGGCCGCATTGTTGAAGATGGCAGTCATGATGAATTGTTAGCGTTGCAGGGGTTTTACCATCGGTTATGGTCTATGCAGGCTGGGGGATTTTTGCCGGAGTAACGCTTGAAGCAGGCTAACTGATCAATTTTCATCAAGGGATTTTTCTATCAATTGCCGTAAACCGGTCGGCATGGTAAGCGTTGAGCGGTCCCAACCTTCCAAATCCAAAATTTCATTTAAACAATCCTCCAGGGTTTGATGCGCTTTAATGCTGGCCTCGGCAATGCGTTGATGAACCACTTGCTGTACATCGTCGTCGGATGGTTTGTCTAAACAAGCGTATTGATATTTGAATAGTTTACGCAAATTGATCATTTGGACACTGACCTGGGCCGGGCAGGCACAGGTATACATCATGGACTGTTCGTTGATGGATTGCAGTTGGCTTAAGCTAAATTTTGATTCTATTTCCATGGCGGCTGTAAGTTATAGAGTTTATGAAAACGTAGATAAGTTGCCTTAAGACAACGCCCCTTTGTTACCTTCTAAAGCTTAGTTCAACTTATTCCAGCCTGTAACCATAAACGGCAGGTAAGTTTTGCAACACCCCGTTTGAGCTGAGACTTTCAACAGCCTCAACTCAAACGGCATTCTTAGGTGCTTATTGTCCAACCACCGCCCGGCCTTCACCGCGCCGATCACTGGCAGCGCTTAATTCATGGGTGGTTTTGTGCCATTGCACGGCCTGCATGTCGCCATATCTATAGCGAGCAGGCTTTAATTGATAACCCATTGCCTTGAGTTTGGCGGCTTCCGCGGGCGCGATGGCATCTTGTTCATATTCCAGCACATCGGGCAAAAACTGATGGTGATAGCGTGGGCTATTCACCCAGGCGTCCGGTCCTTTACCTTCGGCAAAGTCCAGGGTCGCCAGCAACACCATGGAAATGATACGACTGCCGCCTGGCGTGCCTAAAGCCGCCACGCGCTGGCCATCCTCAAGAAAGGTCGGGGTCATGTTGGATAGCATGCGTTTGCCTGGGGCGATGGTATTAGCAACGCCGCCCACCAAGCCGTAACCATTGGCAGTGCCGGGCAGACTGGCAAAATCGTCCATTTGATCGTTGAGTAGAACACCGGTATCGCCAGCAACTAAGCCTGCCCCAAACGGGAAATTAACGCTGAGCGTGGCGGCAACCCGGTTGCCTTGCTCATCAATAATTGAAAAATGCGTGGTGTGAGTGCCTTGAGATGGTGGCAGGATGTCGCCGGACAGCTCTGCACTGGGCAGGGCTTTATCTAAACGTATGCTGCTGCGAAGTCCGGCGGCGTATTCTGCGCTTAACAAACGCTGGGTAGGCAGTTCAACAAACGCTGGATCGCCCAAATATAAAATACGGTCGTGATAAGCCCGTTGCAGTGCGGCTGCTACTAAATGCTTGCGTGTGGCGGCATCCAGCGTTTTTAAATCGTACCCGGAAAGAATGTTTAAGGCTTCGATTAAGGTAATGCCGCCAGAAGAAGACGGTGCGGCGCTGGTGATTTTTATACCGTGGTAGTCGCCTTTTACCGGCTCGCGTTCGATGACTTGATAGCTGTCAAGATCTTGCTGAGTCCAGATGCCGCCCGCTTTGCTGACGGCATTGACCAAATTTTCAGCAACGTCGCCGCTATAAAAACCATCTCGGCCGGATGCGGCGATTTGCTTGAGTGTATTAGCTAACTCGGGTTGTTTTAGTATCGAGTAAGACGCGGGGATGTCGCCGTTACTTAAGAAAATGCGCGCGGTCTGCGGATCTTTTTTCAGGACGTCAGCCCTGAATTTAAGCAGCTTGCGGTGTATTTCGCCGATGGCAAAACCGTTTTGTGCCAAGCGAATTGCCGGAAGCAAGGCATCAGCCAGCGGCAAGCGGCCGTATTTTTCCGATAAATGCACCAAGCCCGCAGGCAAACCGGGAATCGCAGCGGCTAATGCGCCATCCAGCGGTTGTTTGGCGTCAAGCTTGCCGGTTTTATCTAAAAACATGTCTTTATGTGCGGCTAGCGGCGCGCGCTCACGCGCATCGATCATGGTTTCAAAGTTATCGCTGGCGCGGTGTAGCAATAAATAACCGCCACCGCCTAAGGTCGCTCCCGAAGGCTCCACGACGGCCAAGGCCGCACTTACCGCCACCGCCGCGTCAAATACATTGCCACCCTTAGCCAAAATTTCAAATCCGGCGGCGGTGGCTAATGGGTTGGCGCTGGCAATAGCCGCTTTGCCATCAGCAATGGCCTGCGATTGCCAGACAAGCAGCAGCACAACTAGCGTTTTTCTTAACATGGATCCCTCTTTGTAGACACTGAAAAATTGGATTTATTAAACCATACCGCAGCCGTTTTAAGAGAGTGGGCCAGTGAGTTTAAAAATGGTATTGCATGCGAACTAAATGATGTGGTATACCTGATGAGCCTCGAAAATTTAGATATACCATCGAGGTTTTAACTTAAATATAAAACTATAAATCAAGGATATGCCGTTATGAAAACTCAATATACTGCTGTTTTATTAGGTGCATTAGCACTGGGCTTAAATGCTGGCGCCAGCGCTTCTGAGCATCACACTGCCTTGGCATTAGAGCATGCCGCGTCTGCCGCTGCACATGGTCAAGATGGTCATGCCGAGCAAGCTCTTAAACACGCTGAAGAGGCATTGAAGCACGCAGAAGCAGCGGAAAAAGACCATGCTGAAGCGCATGTTCATACCACTACTGCGGTTAAACATTTAAAAGAAGCCGTTGAGCATGCCAAAAAAGGCCATGCTGATGTATCAGCCAATCACGCTCAAGAAGCCAGCGCGCATTTGCGTCAATCTATCGAACAATAAGTTAAACCAGTCACCATCGAAACGGGTGCAATGGGTTTCATTGCACCCGTTTTTGTTTTTACGCCTGTTAAAAAATTCCCCCGCGATAGACGGCACTTGAAGTTAGCCAACATATTTGGCCTAATCCACTGCAATTTAACCGCACACACTTAAATCCATGTTAGAAAAAACATACACGCTGGGTTTTATCGGTATCGGCCTGATGGGCAAACCGATGACCTTACGACTGCTTGCCGCAGGATTTACCGTTAACGTATGGAACCGCAGCCCGGACAAATTGACCGAAGTCGTTGCTGCGGGCGCACAAGCCTGTGACGCCATTGCCGAGTTGGTACAGCGCTCCGATGTTATTTTGCTGTGTTTGGCTGATACCAACGTCGTTGAATCCGTGGTGCGAGAACATATTTTGCCGCATGGTTCTGCGGGTAAATTATTGATTGATTTATCGAGCATTCATCCGGACAACACCCGGCACTTGGCGGATTTACTGCAAAAGCATTGCGCGATGGGTTGGGTCGATGCGCCGGTATCCGGCGGTGTTGCGGGTGCGGAACAAGGCACGCTGGCGATTATGGCCGGTGGCAGTGCTGACAATATTGCTGTCGCGCGATTAGTGCTGGCGCCGTTGTATAAGCAATTAACGCACATGGGTGAGGTCGGCAGCGGCCAGGTCACCAAGATATGTAACCAGATGATTGTCGGCTGCAATATGCTGGTGATTGCCGAAATGATGGCGCTGGCTAAAAAAGCTGGCGTCGATGCTTCGCAAATACCTGTCGCACTGGCTGGCGGTTTTGCCGATTCCAAACCCCTACAAATCGCCGGGCCGGAAATGGCGACCAATACTTTTGAGCCGGTGAAATGGCGGGTGAAGACTTTATTGAAAGATTTAAATATGGCGGTCGAGTTATCCAGTCAACAAGGCAGCGCGACGCCCATGTCCGGGTTGGCAGCACAGTTGATGCAGTTGCATGGCAGTCATGGCTATCTGGAACAAGATCCTGCGACATTGATTAAATTGTTTGGTGACGTTGATGCTTAAATTTTCGGCCAACCTCAGCATGTTGTTTACTGAAGTGCCACTGATTGAGCGTTTCCAAGCCGCCAAAGATCAGGGTTTTGCAGCCGTCGAAATGCAATTCCCTTACTCGTTAAGCGCAACGGCGATTAAGCAGGCGCTTGATAAAACCGGCCTTAAACTGGTGCTGTTTAATGTCGACGCGGATGATTTATTACAAGGCGGCGAGGGTTTGGCGTGTGTGCCGGAAAAACGGGAGCAATTTAAACAGGCCGTTGCGCAAGCCGCCACTTATGCCGAACTATTACAACCGGAAGTTATTAACGTGCTTCCAGGCCGTTGTTTACAGCAAGATCGGCTAAATGAATATTTGGATACTTTCCAACAAAACTTGAACTTTGCGGCTCAAGCCTTTGCACCCTTGGCTGTCAAAACTGTATTTGAAGCCATCAACAGCCGTGACATGCCGGGATTTATCATCAACACCGGACCACAGATGTTGGACGTGCTGAACCAGCAAAATAATCCCAAGCTATTAATGCAATACGATATTTATCACGCTCAAATGATGTCAGATAATCCGGCAGAGTTTATTCTGCAAAATGCCGACAAAATCGGCCATATTCAATTTGCCGATTGCCCCGGTCGTGGTCAGCCCGGCACAGGGCGGATTGATTTTGTCGAGGTCTTTTCAGCCATTGAAAAAGCACCTTACTCCGGTTGGGTCGGCGCGGAATACAAGCCGATAGGAGGGACTGTTAATAGCTTGTCGTGGTTGCTGAGCCAATTAAATAAAGCAAATGACTAAAACACTGCATTACACAATCGACCTGGAAATTCCCTTCCACGATGTCGACATGATGGAAATCGTCTGGCATGGGCATTACGCGAAGTATTTTGAAATTGCTCGCTGCGCATTATTGGACACTATCAATTACAACTATCCGCAAATGCGCGATTCCGGTTACGCTTGGCCGGTGATTGATCTTAGAATTCGCTATGCAAAACCGGCGTCATTTAGACAGATCATTACCGTCAGGGCAGAAATTGTTGAATGGGAAAATCGCTTGAAAATAAATTACCTGATCACCGATAAACAGTCAGGAGCAAGATTAACTAAAGGCTACAGCATTCAAGTGGCGGTCGACATGGCAACACAGCAAATGTGCTTTGCATCGCCTGCGGTGTTATTGGAAAAATTGGGAATTTTGTAGAGTCCGGTACTATGTCAATCAATCTGTCTTGTTTGTTTTAGGAGAGTCCAATGAGTTTATTACACAAGCTGACTTATTTAAGTGAACAGGATTACTTAACCTATGAGCTAACAGCCGATGTGCGTCATGAATATGTCGATGGTCAGCTCTATGCAATGGCGGGGGCTGGTGAGCGCCATAATCGCATTACTTTAAATATTGCCTTTCAATTGCGTGCCGCTGCGCGTGGCGGGCATTGCGGGGTGTTTGTCAACGACATGAAACTAAGGTTGGCGCAGGGTAAGGCGTATTACTATCCTGATGTGATGTTGGTATGCAATCGTCAGGATATTGCCGATGCTTACAAAGAACAGCCCTGCTTTATTGCTGAGGTTTTATCGCCCAGCACGATGGCGATTGATCGGCGCGAAAAGTTGCTGGCGTATCAAAAAATACCTGGCTTGCAGTATTACCTGTTGGTCAGTGCCGATTCTCTAAAAATTGAGTATTTTTTACGCGATGCCGACGGTGAATGGCAAACAGCATTCCTTGATGCTGAAGAAACGTTAATTGTC
>JAUYMX010000188.1 GCA_030699345.1 Methylococcaceae bacterium | reverse complement strand
CCAAGCCATTTAAGATGCCAGCGTGATGAGTCGGGCATTCCGCCGTTGTTAAAAGCGTATTTTCGCTTTGGCGCGATGGTGTGCGGTGAACCCTGCTGGGATGAAGACTTTAACTGCATCGATTTATTCGTGCTGTTGCCGCTAGATCAATTGCAAGAACGTTACAGTAAACATTACATGAGAGGCCATAAGACGACTAATGAAAGCACAACTGCGCTTGCTGTTTAGATTGGGGTTGATCGTTTTACTGTTTATTGTCGGCCTTGTGCTTGCAGCCGGGGTATTCCCGATTATTACTTTTACATGTTCTAAGCAATACGCCAAACACCTTAGGGATGCCATCAAAATGCATTGGCTACAGTGGTTTAGCGTGCTGCTTAACTTGCGTATCACTCGGCAGGGCGAATTGCCTGAGCCGGGTGCGCTGTTAGTCTGCAATCATATTTCATGGTTGGATATTATTGTCGTTGGCCGCTATCTGCCGGGCTATTTTGTCGCCAAAAGCGATATTTTGAGCTGGCCGGTGATTGGTTTTTTGGCCAAACAGGCGGGGACAATTTTTATTCGTCGCGGTGATAAAAAGCACATACATGCCACTACCGAACAAATGGTTTGGCTGTTAAAACAGCACAGCAATATCGTGGTGTTTCCGGAAGGTACGACAACTGTGGGTGAGAATGTATTGCACTTTCATGCCTCGTTGTTTCAACCGGCAATGTTAACCCGAGCAGTCATTCAGCCAGTCGCATTAAGCTATCAAGGCCAAGCCAAGTTGCACGCACCTTTTGTCGGCGATGATGAGTTTGTGCCGCATTTGCTGAAGATGCTGAGTCTTGAGACTATTGAAGTGGTGGTAAATTTTATGCCAACGCTTAACGCAGTCGGAAAAACGCGAACGGCAATCAGTGATGAAGCCAGAACGATGATCCGGGCTGAAATTGTTGCTAGTGCGCCTGATTTTCAAGAGCAGGCTTGCCAATCCATGCGCAGGGTTTAATTACCCTGCTTTCACGACCAATAGCCTCAAGATGCACATGGTCGTGAAAATTTTTAGGTCTTAAAATCGCTTAAACCTTAGACCAATCGGTATATCTCGCCGGCTAAAAACTCAATGCTCCAACTAATCATTAAGCTGAGCATGGTCATGCTAATGGTGATTTTTACCAGATTAGGGTATCTGAGTGAGTGCAGGTTAAGGTGTCGTTGTTTCATCGGGAGCATTCCTCTTTTGATCATAATGTGAGGTAAATCTTCACCCGTTCAGGTTAAGGTTTGATGTCAGTATTGTGATGTTTTTGTGACAGTAACAAGGAGTTACATGCCGTTAGTAAATAACAACATCCCAGAACTCGAGCAACTTGAACGCATCATTGAGTCGCTGGGTGATCGTGCAACAACTGAAGTGGTCGCGCGGATTCCGTATAAAGATGTGGAATTCCCCATTCATTGCATCAGCTTAGGCTCAACTGCTCCGCTAGCGCCGGTGCTGGCCTTTTTTGGCGGTGTGCATGGACTGGAAAAAATCGGTTCGGAAGTTATTTTGTCGTATATGGAGACGATTAGTCAGTTGTTGGACTGGGATGAGGAACTGTTAGCTCGATTGGAAAAATCACGCTTGGTGTTTATGCCCTTGGTGAATCCGGTCGGTGTATTTTTAGGCACGCGTTGCAATGGCAATGGCGTCGATTTGATGCGCAATTCGCCAGTAGAAGGTGTGGGAGCTACACGGCTTTACAGCGGCCATCGTATTAGCCCCAAGTTGCCCTGGTATCGTGGCGATATCCAAACAATGGAGCGGGAGGCGCAGGCCTTGTGCCAAGTGGTTGAGCAGCGGCTGTTTACTGCGCCGCTGTCGA
>JAUYMX010000578.1 GCA_030699345.1 Methylococcaceae bacterium | reverse complement strand
CTGCTGAATAACGGTTAATGCGAATAGACTCCTCGCCTTCTTTGATTTCCAATTCGGCAATGTCGGATTCTTCGATAATTTCGATGAGTTTTTTTATTTTTCTAATGTCCATGGTTATCGTCTCGTAATGAAAGTATCTGTTGGGCGGCAGTTAAAGCCAGTTCATATCCTGTTGCACCTAAGCCGCAGATAATACCTTGAGCAATATCTGAAAAATAGGAATGCTTTCTAAAAGGTTCCCGTGCGTGGACGTTGGATAAGTGAACCTCTATGAAGGGGATTTTTGTTGCCGACAACGCATCGCGGATAGCGACACTGGTATGCGTGAAGGCAGCCGGGTTGATGATGATGAAATCAACTTGCGCGTGGTAAGCCTGATGAATCAGCTCCACAATAGCATGCTCTGCGTTGTGCTGATGAAAGTTGAGCTGATGCCCTAGTTTAGCGGCTTCAAGTTCCAGTGAAAATTGAATGTCAGCAAGCGTTTTGGTTCCGTAATGGTCGGGTTCACGAATACCTAGAAGGTTTAAATTGGGCCCATTGAGTACGGTAATAGTCGCCATCTATGTCTTTCAGCAGGGTTAAGGAGCAAAACAGGGGCAATTTTGCCGAATCTGTCGGGTTTTGTCCAGATAATATGCTTTTAGTGCATGTTAGCGACAGAATATCCACGTTTGCTGACTAAGTAGCTATGTTTCTTGTAAGTGTCATTTTACTAAGGTGTCTATGATGCCTTGCAATTGTTGTTTGGAAAATTCGCCGGGGTGTTGAGAAACAATGTGGCTTTGTTGGTCAACCACGATGGTAAAAGGTAGGGCTTCAGCCAGATTCCCGAGCTTGCGGCTCAGTGCAACGCCGTCCTCGTTGGCCAGCAGGATAGGATAATTGATCGGTTTGCTGGTTATGAATTTGCTGACTGCATCATGGTCATCTATGGCGATGCCTATAAAAACAACATTTTTATCGGCATAAGCTTGCTGGAGTGCGATAAATTCGGGAATTTCTTTAATGCACGGGGGACACCAAGTCGCCCAAAAGTTGATTACCAGGATTTTCCCCTGCCACTCGTTGATATTATGTTGCTGGCCCGCAAGGTCTGGGAGGCTAAATTCAGGTAACTGAATTTGACTGGATGGATTGGCTACCGACGTTGGTGAGGACAATTGTTTGACACCAATGCCCGCCGCTAAGGCGATGACGGCGGCGATAATTATTAAAGTACTTTGTTTCATTATTTAATTCTGAGTAAGGTTTGAATAAAGGTTTGTGCATCTTGATAACCGATGACGCGGTGTGCTGTTTTTTCTTGGCTATCCAGGCCGAAAAACAACACGCCCGGCGGGCCTACCAGATTGAAATGCGCCAGCAAGGCTTGGTCATCATCAGTGTTATTAGTGACATCTGCTTGCAGTACCACGAAATTTGCCAAAGCTTGTTTTACTGAGGAATCCGCAAAAGTGTAGGTTTCCATTTCTTTGCAAGAGATACACCAGTCAGCGTAAAAATCCAGCATGACGAGTTGGTTGTTAGTGTTAGCTTGTTGGATTTTACTGGTTAAATCAGCGACTGAAGTTACTTTTGCAAAAGCAATTTTTGAATCTGCAGAAGAACTCTGACCGTTTACATTAAAGCCTTGCAAAGGCTTTAGCGGGTTGCTATTGCCCATACTTACGCCAATCAGCAGCAACAAACCATAAGACAACATCATTAAGCCTAAGCCTTTCCATAATTTACGCCAGCCCGAACTGCCTTCGGGTAGCGGGTCGATAGCGCTTAAATAAATAGCCGGAAGTATTAACAACATGGCCCACAGCATCATGGTGACAGTCGCAGGCAGAATGCGGCTTAGCATCCACACCGCCATTGCCAGCATCATTACGCCAAAAACCACTTTAGTGGCGTTCAACCAATTGCCTGCTTTGGGCAGCAGTTTTCCAGCCGATGCTCCCAGCAGTAATAGCGGCAAACCCATGCCTAAACCCATGGCAAACAGCGCGCTGCCACCTAATACTGCATCGCCGGTTTGACCAATATAAATCAATGCGCCAGCTAGAGGCGCGGCAACACAGGGGCCGACGATCAATGATGACAATGCGCCCATGGTAATGGCTCCCCACATCGAGCCACCACGGTTTTTTTCGCTGGTGTTATGCAGTTTGGCTCTAATTGAGTCGGGTAGTTGCAGTTGGTAAAAATCAAACATCGATAAAGCCAGCACAATAAAAATGCTGCTAAATACTGCAATAATCCACGGTTGTTGAAAGGTTGCCTGCAAGTTACTGCCAAATAAAGCCGCCAAGACACCAAATACCGTGTAAGCCGCGGCTGAGGCCAACACATAACCCAGGGAAAGCATAAATGCACGCCAAGTGGTTACTTTATGACCATGGCCAACGATGATGCCCGATAAAATCGGGATCATCGGGAAAATACACGGCGTAAAAGCCAGCAATAAACCAAATCCTAAAAAGCTGAGTAAGGTCAGTGCCAAGCTATCTTGATGCAACGACTTAGCAATTTGATCTTGTTCGGAAAGCGGGGCGGCTGGATTAATTGACGGGCTGACGGCAATGGTTTGCGGCAGCGACAGACTGACGTTTTGAGTTATCGGCGGATAACAGACCCCGCGATCGGCACAGCCCTGAAATTTAGCTTGTAAATTGATGATTTGGGCAGCGCTGTCGCTTCGATTGAGA
>JAUYMX010000571.1 GCA_030699345.1 Methylococcaceae bacterium | reverse complement strand
AATTTAAGCAGCTGCAACAGCGATTTTTAGAGCTCAGCCAAGAAAACGCCAAGCTGCACACGAGCATGGCGAGCCAAGCCAGTCACGCCGCAGAAAAAATCCAGCTGTTACAAAATGCCGAAGCCCGCTTGACAACCCAATTTGAAAACTTGGCAGGTAAGATTTTTGAAGAGCGCAGCAAGCAATTCACCGAACACAACAAAACCAGCCTCGACCATATCGTCACGCCATTGCGCGAGCAGTTGGGCGAGTTTAAGCAGCGTATCGAGACGGTCTACGATAATGAAAACAAAGACCGTATTTCCCTGCGCGAGGAAATTATCTCGTTGCGGCGCGATACCGCACAAATGAACCAAGAAGCCCTGAACCTGACCCGCGCCCTAAAGGGTGACAAGAAAACTCAGGGTAACTGGGGCGAGATGATCCTGGAGAAAGTGCTGGAAAAATCCGGGCTACGCAAAGGCATTGAATACGACACCCAAGGCGCTTTCCGTGATAAAGACAACAGGCTATTTAAACCGGATGTCATCGTGCGTCTGCCGGAAAACAAAGACATCGTCATCGATTCCAAGGTCTCGTTAGTCGCGTATGAGCTTTATTGTTCAACTGAAGACGATCAAGAACGTGTGCTTGCGTTAAAGCAACATACCGACGCCGTGCGTGAACACATCAAAGGCTTGAGCAACAAACATTACGCTGGGCTCAAAGGTTTGCGTTCACTGGATTTTGTCCTGCTGTTCATACCCATCGAATCCGCGTTTATTGCCGCCTTCCAGGCCGACGAACGCTTATTCACCGATGCCTTCGAGCATAATATCGTCGTTGTTACCCCAACCACTTTATTGGCGACATTGCGCACCATCGAAAACATTTGGCGTTACGAGCGCCAAAACGAAAACGCCCGCGCCATTGCCGACAAAGCCGGTATCGTCTACGACAAAATTCGTGGCTTTGTGGAAGATCTGGACAAACTGGGCAAGCAATTGCATACCGTCCACAGCACTTACGACAGCGTCATGAGCAAACTCACCCAAGGCCAAGGCAACTTAATCCGTCAAGCTAGCAGTTTTGTGGAACTGGGCGTTAAGGTTAAGAAAACGTTGCCTAAATCAATTACTGAGCAGGCGGGGATTGAGACAGATGAAGACTGAGCTTTAGCTAAGTTGCCTTGGCTTTGGGGCGATTGGAAATTTATCTGCTATTCAATTAAGAGCCCCGAACGACACCTAACGGGCAATCAATAATATTGAAAATATCCCCCCGACAATAATCGGGGGGATACATTTAAGTTTAGATACTTAGTTCAGTAGCAGACTTTTTCTTGCCAGGAAATCCGAAAAACGCCAACCCTAATCCTAATAAAGCTATTGCAGTTGGCTCTGGGACATTATTGGTAACAGTGAAGCCACCAACCTTTAACTCGCTACTATTCACATTGTCCCCACTATTAGCAACGCCTGCAGAAAGTGTATAGGCGCCACTGGTAAGTGCGGTGAAGCTAAACGATGTTACCGGCGAGCTGTTGTAATTGCCAAATGTGGCAATGTCCCCATAGAAAAGCGAGGTGCCGTTAATTTTTACGAAACCATTATCGTTATATGGCATGTAGTCATGACCCAGCCATTGCGCCCAGCCGGTAAGGATATCGCCAGCGTTAAGAGTGATAATTTGGGAAATCGTTGTATAAACATTAGCCCCAATGCCAGCATATAAATCAGCCGCATAGCTTGAGCCTTGCGGAATGACACTTACATTTGAAGTTGCACTCCAACCGCTAAGATTACCGGTACCAAAATCTCCGTTGGTAATAGTGCCTGCAAATGCAGAACCAGATGCAAGAGTAAGAGCAGCAGCTAAGAGTGTAGTTTTGATAAGCATAATTTTTGTCCTGATTAAGTTAAGTAAAAGTAGTAGTTACTTGGGATAAAGCAGGACGCGTGCCAACATGTGGTTATTTAAAATAATTCGGCTGATTTATTCGGCTTAAAATGCGTATATTTATTAGCGCTTGGCTCTGCAAGCCACGCAATGCCTAGAAATTCGATACCAATATATACAGAGAGGATGGAACATTCAGCAATGATGCCAAGCTTATCTTTTGTGCAATATCGCTTTATTCAAAGTCGCGTTCTTTAATAAAAGTCAGTCAGTGTTGACAGAATAGACTGCCAATATTGACAAACCTGACTAACAGTCTCGTAAGCACTTTTCTGGCGAGCAACGACAACTACAGAGCGCATAAATTATGGGCAATTAAAGATACACAAACACGGGCAAAGCCATCAATCAGTGCCCTAAAGGCTTATTGACCATCACAACAAACTGGCGCACCATCCCAAGAAATTGTTTGCGGTAATGACATTAGCAAGCAGTCGAAAATATTTCCAATGTTGAATTAAAGACAAAAATACAAGGAGAAAACTATGCAAGTTGTTAAGAAGTCAGGCTTCTTTTTGGTAGCTTCCGCACTAATGGGTTTATCCGTGCAGATTGCCCAGGCGGAAAATTTCACGGGGATTGCAGGTAATAATATCCCCTTCAGCACACAGCAACCTTCGCTGGCATTAACCAACTTTATCCAGACCACCGGGATTTATCCAGCCAGAGAATCACCTTTTAGTGTCGGCGAAGCGGTGTTAGGCTCGATTCGTACCTTTGCCGGTAACTTTGCTCCTGGTAGTGTGGCTGCTAATGGACAGCTGTTCTCTATCAGCTCAAACACTGCCCTGTTTTCTTTGTTGGGAACCAATTTCGGCGGCAATGGCATAAACAATTTCGCCCTGCCTGATCTTCGCGGCAAAACCATGATTGGCAGCGGCGCTGGACCTGGTTTAAGCAATCGTGCAGTAGGTGAACAGGTCGGTTCTGCCACGAACTCAATGACCATCGCACAACTGCCGGTTCATACCCATACTGACTCAGGAGCCGGGAACCTTGATTTCGGACCGGCAGGTGGCGGGCAGCCTATCAATAACATGCAGCCTTCTTTGGGAGTGAGCTATGTCATTGCGTTAGACGGCTACTTTCCTCAGCCTGGTGTTGGCGGCACAGATGGTCCCTTTGTTGGTCAGGTCAGTGCCTTCGCGGGTAATTTTGCTCCCGGCGGTTATGCGTTTGCTGATGGCAGCGTGCTGTCGATCGCCGACAATATTTCGTTATTCTCTGTTATCGGCACGACTTATGGTGGCGATGGCGCTAATACCTTCGCACTACCAGACTTGCGCGGCCGAACCATCATCGGCGCCGGGCAAGGCCTTGGTCTCACACTCCACAATATTGGCGACGTGGTGGGTGCCGAACAAGTCACTCTAAACCAGCAACAAATGCCAATCCATACCCATACAGTGGTGCCTAATTTCAGCAACACCAATCCTGCTGGCGGTATTCTGAATCAAAATGGCCTATCTACCAGCGCTGTTCAGCCTATCGACAACATGCAGCCGTCTTTAGCCCTGAATTATTTGATTGCAACCCAAGGTATCTATCCATCCAGAGACGGTGGTGTTGCTGGTGAAACTTTGCTGGGCGAGGTAACTGCGTTTGCAGGTAATTATGCGCCTGGAGGCTGGGCTTTTGCTGATGGCAGGTTGCTGTCCATTGCCCAAAACCAAGCCTTGTTCAGCTTACTTGGCACATCATTCGGCGGCGATGGCAGATTAACTTTCGCTTTGCCCGATCTGCGCGGACGCATAATAGTGGGCGCCGAAGGCTCTTATAACCTGGGACAAACCAATGGCACTGAGAAAACCAGTCTAAATCCAGCCAATCTTGCTAGCCACCAACATTCGATAACAACGGTGCCGTTGCCGCAAACATTCACCTTGATGCTTGCTGGTCTGGGCGTATTTGGAGTATTGGCACAACGCCGCAAACAAAATGCAGTGACTGCTTAATTCACTCTAACGCTATAAAAAAACGGGAGCTGCCGCTCCCGTTTCTATTGTTCGATTTTTTGCGCCACCGGCTGTTGTTAGCAAAGAATTATGGTGAACTTTTACAGCATTAGTTTTCGATACATACCAAGCCTGAAAAGCTAGTCGCCTGATATAGGCCATTGCCTTTAATTTCAAGATTTCCATAACTGCCTTTAAACATTTTGCTACCGCCCACCATAGTGACCAGCTCAATTGGATTGTTGTCGGGATCCAGTAAAACAACATCTTTGGTAAAAACGCGACCTAGTTCGATAGGGCCTGACTTTAAACGAATAACTGATGCCGCTGTAAATTGACCGACGCCATTTGCGGTTAAACCGGAATAAGACGTTCCTGTCACCGACTTACCGTCCAGGGTGGCTTGCAAATTGCCTGAAAAACAGCTGTTGGCGGTGCCAAAAAACGTAGCATCAGGAAAGTAATTGTTTTTATCTTTCAAAATATTACAAGCAGGATCAGGGTTTAACTGTTGAATAGTGCCTGATATGGGCTTGCAGGTATAGGGAGCAGCCAGTGCATTTACAGAAGTTAATGCTAATAAAACAGCAGGAATAAACGTGAAATATTTCATGATTGGATGCTTAAAAGTAAATGGATAAATTTTGTAACTCGTGCTGTAACAACCGACTTTATGTCATAAGCCTTTGTCCGCTCGATCTTTTAAATGACGGCAACATCTCCCCACTTAAAAAAAAGCCCTCCTGATAAAGAGGGCTAGAGGAGGAGGTTGCTCATATCTTTTATCGGGTCATTGAGGCATCTATGCTCTCAGAAATGGTCGACAATTGAATGATAACTTGTTGTTGGGGCATGTTATGTTCGCTGACGAACATAACATGCCTCTATTTCACGAAGTGATATGAGGACTAAAGGCTACTTCAATAACTACAAGACACTATTTATGGCAATCATTTTTGCTTTTCGCGACCAAACAACCCAAATATCAATATTGCAGCCGTAACAATACCGGCATACAGCATATTTTGCTTGGATGCGCCTAGTAAGTAAGCTCCGCCAATTCCCAAGCCCATACCTAAGCCAGTGAAAGCTAAACTACGCATGAATCTGCATACGGAACAATCTTGATTGTAGATTTTCATCGCTATATTTCGCTGTATTTTAGAACCATTTAGTAGTTCGGCACGGTTGACTGATCCTGACTTATTTGCCATTGCTTACGTAGCACATGTTTTATCAGCAATTCTTGATCGTCTTCGCGGATTTGAGTGTAATCAAGGCTGATCAGGAA
>JAUYMX010000569.1 GCA_030699345.1 Methylococcaceae bacterium | reverse complement strand
GTCAGTGCATCAGCATTGGTGCTACTGGCATTGGGTGTTACTTATTGGTTAATTCAAAAAAAGGAATAGAGAGTATTGGGCACCTCGAAAAACCTGTCACATTTATGCCCTGTGGGTACTGAGTTTATCGAAGTGCAGGGGGTTTTCGATGTTCCCTATTTTTGAAGACTAGGCAAGACTGGATAGGTGCGGATTTATCCGCATCGTGCGAATGAATTCGCACCTACAGCTTGCCTAAATCTCTCAAGAAACAGCTTTTTAAGCTTAAAAAATCAACTATTTACAGGCGGGCAATAAAATTAAAAATCGCCTCAAACAGGGTCTGTTTCTTGATAACGCCATGCCGCCGAAAGGGGGCTTACTTTGCTCACCACGAACTTAACAGGTTGATTTATAAGATACCGTTCGCATTTATGCCCTATTACTTGGTGCTTTTGGGGAGCATGAGTTGCGCTAATTGGCGATCCTTTAGCCAAACTAAACCTCGGAAACCTAATAATATAAAAATAACTAATAAATAAAATAACGGGTCGGCAAGGTTGCCTTTTAGTTGCCAGAAATAATGCATAATCGCTGCACAAGCGGCAATATAAATAAATCGATGCAGTTTTTTCCAGGTTTTTCCCAAACGTTTTTTGGCCCATTTGGGCGATGAAAGAGCTAATAAAAGGGTTATAAAATAAGCAATTATGCCAAACCAAATATAAGAACTTTCTAGTATATCTATACCAATAATTCGCCATTGAAAATAATGGTCAACAAGCAAATAACCCAGCACATGTAGCGTTGCATAAAAGAATGCGCACAAGCCAAATAATTGCCGATAATCTGTCATGCCGCGCCATTTGGTAATGGTTTGAATTGGCGTAATGGCCAGAGTTATCCATAAAAAACGCAATGACCAATCACCTAAGCGGATATGGAGTTCTTGGATCGGATTTGATCCTAAATTATCAAAAGTAATATCAAAAATTAACCACAGAAACGGAATTAAACATCCGACAATTGATAGTGGCCATAATCTATTGATTAAATAAGTCATTAGAAAAAATGCCTTAAATTCATTTCACTATAAAGTGATGCTACTTGCTCACCATAGCCATTAAATAATTCGGTTTGCCTACGTGGCGTGAAAAAAGTACTGCCTAATTGACGTTCGCTGTTTTGACTCCAACGGGGATGAGCGACGTCGGGATTTACATTCGCGTAAAAGCCATATTCATTCGGTGCAAAACTATTCCAGCTGGTAATCGGCGGTCTTTTTAAAAGCTCAATTTTTACAATGGCTTTAATACTTTTAAAGCCGTATTTCCAGGGCACAATCAAACGTAATGGCGCACCATTTTGATTTGGACTGGACCCAGTTCTGGGAGTTCCGTGACACCATTGCCGGCCACGCCTGGCGCACTTACTGGGTCACCATGGTGGGCTTTGGCCTGGCGATCGTGGTGGGCGTGCTGCTGGGCTTTTTGATTG
>JAUYMX010000568.1 GCA_030699345.1 Methylococcaceae bacterium | reverse complement strand
CTTGGAAGGCTGGAGTTCTACCATTGAACTACACCCGCAATTTATTTAATGGTGGAGGGGGGAGGATTCGAACCTCCGAAGGCAGAGCCGGCAGATTTACAGTCTGATCCCTTTGGCCGCTCGGGAACCCCTCCTTAACTTCTACAAGCTTTCGATTATCAAGCATTTATTCGTTCAAGTCAACAAATGGCGTAACAAATTTATTCTTCTTTTATCGCCCCATTTATTTTACTTACAACCGCCTGACTTTGCGCAGCAATTAATTCACATACATAAGGACACGCACAATCAAAAGCATTTTTTACCACAGCCAACTCATTTTTAGAAAAATCCGAAAGCACATAGTTAGCAATCACACCACCATAAAGCGGCCGTCCAATACCAATCCTTACCCTATAAAACGCATTGGAATTTAGATGAGTAATTATATCTCTAATACCATTATGACCGGCATGACCGCCACCATACTTAAACTTTACAACTCCAACTTGAAAATCCAGCTCATCATGCACAACAAGAATTTCCTCTGGAGCTATCTTGTAGTACTTAGCCATCCCCCCGACCGCAGCACCACTTCTATTCATGAACAACAAAGGCTTTAACAAAAGCACCGCCCCTGATTCAATCAAACAATTAGCCACCAACCCATCAAATTTAGGCTCATAGCGCCAACTACCATTGAATTTTTCAGCCAATAAATCTAAAAACAAAAACCCGGCATTATGCCGGGTTTTTTCATACTCAGACCCAGGATTTCCAAGTCCGACTATTAACTTAATCACTCTTATCCAGCTAAATCTTCTTTACTAGCTCTTGAAGCAAGTATTGATACAACCGGAAGATTGTGCTCTACGCCTTGAGACAAAGCAACCACATGAACACCTTCTGGCAACTTTAAATCAGAAAGGTGAAGAGACTGCCCAACATCAAGTCCCGCCAAATCCACCTCAACATAATCCGGTAAATTTGCGGGTAAACTCAACACCTCCACATCAACCAATGAATGCGTAGCAACACCGCCTTTTTTAACCCCAACCGATTTCTCTTCATTTATAAAATGAAGTGGCACATGCACTCTAACCGGCTGAGACATATTAACTCTCAAGAAGTCTAGATGAAGAATTTTTACACCAGCAGGCTCTCTTTGAACATCTTTTAATACGGCACTTTCAATTTTGCCATCGACATTAATATTCAAAACATGAGAGTACACAGCTTCATGGCTTAAATGCTTAATCACCTCATTATGATTTAAGCTCAGCAATTGCGGCTCAGCTTTCCCACCATAAATCACAGCCGGGACTAATCCATTACGTCGGAACGATTTTGCTACGCTTTTACCTACTTCTTCTCTTTTATTTGCTACAAATTCAAATACGCTTGACATTCTCTCAACCCTGCGCCCTTTGGCACTAAATAACTAATATCATTAATCTACATACATGGAGCTTACTGACTCACCCGCAGAAATACGCCTAATTGTCTCGGCAAGCATTTCCGCCACACTTAATTGCCTAATCTTCCCTAGATTAGCGGCATCCACACTTAAAGGAATTGTATCTGTTACAACCAACTCATCAAGAGAAGAAGCATTTAAATTCTTCAAGGCAGCACCAGAAAGAACAGCATGCGTACAATAAGCAACAACTTTAATAGCACCGTGTTTTTTTAATGCATCTGCAGCATGACATAGAGTACCGGCCGTATCGACTAAATCATCTATAAGGACACAACTGCGACCACCAACATCGCCAATTATATGCATCACTTCGGCAACATTTGCTTTTGGCCTGCGCTTATCAATTATGGCTAAATCCGAATCATCAAGCCTCTTTGCCAAAGCTCGAGCTCGAACAACACCACCGACATCTGGCGAGACCACAATTAATTTAGGATATTTTTTTCTCCAGATATCCCCAAGAAGGATAGGTGACGAGTAAACATTATCTACCGGGATATCAAAAAAACCTTGTATTTGATCAGCATGCAAATCAACAGTTAAAACTCTACTTGCACCTGCCTGCTCAATCATCCTAGCAACTAATTTTGCACTTATAGGAACTCTTGCTGACCTTGAGCGCCTATCCTGCCTCGCATATCCATAATAAGGCATTACTGCGGTAATACGCGACGCAGAGGCCCGTTTCAGCGCATCAATCATCACAAGCAACTCCATAAGATTTTCGTTTGTTGGAGAACAAGTTGGCTGAATTACAAAAACATCCTTGCCACGGACATTCTCCTCTATTTCTACAGCAACCTCTCCATCACTAAATCTACCTACTGTAGCCAATCCTAGGCGCATATTGAGCTTCTTAACAATGCCATCGGACAAAGCCATATTGGCGTTTCCAGAAAACACCATAATAGCGGTGTCACTCATTTTATATAAGCTCCTGATTAACTAGACTCACTGGAAGCATTTGGCTGGGCCGCAAGGATTCGAACCTTGGTATGCGGAGATCAAAACCCCGTGCCTTACCGCTTGGCGACGGCCCATTTTTAATGACTATTAAAACCCCTTAACTTACTATGCAAGGGTGAAATATTTGTACTATTTATTAAAAAGGTATTCCACTTTTTATTGAGATTATCGAAGCACTTTACAGCATTTTGTTTTACGGAGAACTCTCCAAAAACACACGCCCCAGTACCTGTCAATTTTGACTCTGAATAAAGAGATAAGTCAAACAAAGCTTCTTTAATTAAAGAGTGCTTTCCACTAACTATTTCCTGGAAACAATTAACATTATTACCTGCGAGGAATTCGTCTATTGTGATTGAATTACTATCTCGTGTCAAATCATTGTCCAAAAATATTTCTTTAGTATTAACATGACAATCAGGGTGTATAAGCACTACCCATTTCTCCGGGAGAATTATTTTCGTAAGCTTTTCACCAACGCCTTCCGCCCACGAGGAATTACCAAAGATAAATACCGGAACATCCGCGCCTAATGCCAACCCTAATTGCATTAATTTTTCTACCGACAGATTCAAATCCCACAGCTGGTTTAAAACAAGCAAGGTAGTTGCCGCATCTGAACTCCCTCCACCTAAACCACCACCCATTGGTAAATTCTTTTCTACCTCTATACACACACCTTCTTCACAGCCAGTTTCCGCTTTTAGTAGATTTGCAGCCCTTATTGTTAAATCATCAGATTCGAGCACACCAGGAATTGTTTTTCTCAATGTCACACTACCATCATTTACAGGATGAAACCTTATCCAATCACATAGATCGACAAATTGAAATACAGTTTGCAATAAGTGATACCCATCACTCCTTCGCCCTACAATCCGTAACATTAAATTCAACTTTGCAGGAGCGGGCCAACGCTCAGACCACATGATTAACTTATTTTGGCTTGACATCTATTAACTTCCAATCATCTACGTACAATTTTAATTTGACCTGACCATTCGTAACCGAAATCTTTTGTGGCATTTCACCACTACCTTCAATAGTTTGCATTTGCTTATACTCAACAAGCCACCCATCCTGACTAAAGCCCTCGCCAATTTCATAAAAATCTTTGCCTAGTTCTGGCACCCCCACCGCCCAATAACGCAATGACTTTAAAGGAACAAATGCACCCAATTCGTGGCTTATAAATTTCTCTGGCTCATCCGAAGAAATAACATCGCCTTGACCACGATCAATTAATACTTTGTTATCCTTTAATTTAATAATTATGGCGCCCTGACCTAATGGCCCAGTTATTTTCATCTTTTCCTCAAGAGGGCTGTGATCCCAGACTACATTGGCAGACCAAGAATCCTTTGGACCAGAAACAGCCAATCTCCCTTCAAATGCCCAGTATTCTAGTTCATATATATACTGCCGCTGTCTACTTGAATACACTGATAAAGGTTTCTCAGGTATCGTGGCGCAGCCCGTCAAAAACAAGAACAAACTCCACGAGAACCATCTATAAAGTAACTGCAGCATACTATTCGGCACTATTTAATATTCTCTTTTTAAAATCCAACAAATACTCGTCTTGCGGCTGCCGTTTAATTGCCTCGACAAATATTTTTTTTGACTCTTCTTTTCTACCTAAAACCCATAAAACTTCGCACAGATGGGCTGCAATTTCACCCTCTTTCTGCTTTGCATAAGCTTGTTCCAGATATACTAATGCTTGCTGCGGCCTACCTAATTTAAACTGCAACCAGCCATAGCTATCAATAATAACCGCCTCACCAGGCCTTAGTTTTAAAGCTAACTGCAGATATTTTTCGGCATCAGAATATCGAGCTGCATCATCTAACAAAGAGTATCCCAATGCATTTAAAGCTTCGGCATCATCAGGGTTAGCAGCCAGAATTTTCTTTAAATCGGCTTCTAGCACATCGCGCTTACCCAACCGCTCAGCTATTAAAGCCCGGGTATATAAAAGATCTTTTTGATCAGGCTGTTCCACCAACGCACTAGATAGCAAATCAAATGCTTTTTTATATTCGGCTTTTTGATTGTATAGATTGGCCTGCATAAGAATAATGCGCAGTTTTTGTTTTGGGTACTGACTTGCCAACGTATCCAACCTCAGCTTGGCATTATCAAATTGCTTATCCTTAACAAGCAAAGAAATTGCTGACATTGACGCTTCAAAAGCAACAGGGCCATCAGTTATTTTGTCATACCAATTCAATGCCTTTGCAGCGTTACCATGACTTTCTTCAATTTTCCCTAAGTACAAAGTTGCACGATCTCGCCAACCCGGCTGATCTAGCAGTACTTTAAATATATCTTCAGCCTTTTTATCCTTACCTATTTGCAAATTAATCAAAGCTAAATCAAACTGAGCCTCAGAATCTTTTGGATTGGCAGCGATAATTGACTGATAAATCTCACCAGCCTGCTCATACTCCCCTTCTTTAATTAGTAACTGCGCAAGTAGCTTATTTATTTTGCTATTTTCAGGGTATTTTTTTACAGCATCCGTTAACAATTGCTTAGCCGTATCAACCTTCCCCGATGACAAGGCTATTTGCGCTTGAAGAATGATTGCATTATCCCAATCAGGCTTAATGCTGAGAGCTTTCTCGACTTTAGCTTCAGCTACTTCTTTTTTATTTAATTGCATCGCAAGCAGAGACTCTACAAAGTACAACACAGCTTGATCTGGATTTGACGCAGAAACCGCTTCTAGCACATCGTAAACAAACGCAGTCTTATCTTCTTTTTGCAACACTCCAACAAGTTCCAGTATTGTATTTTCAAAATCGACGGGATCAGTCTTGATGAGGCCATTGAGATACTCAATAGCTAAGCGCTTATCTCCGGATCTCAATGCGGTCAATGCCGCCAATTTCCGAGCCACCAGACTTTTAGGATCCTGATTTAACCATAAAGACAACGCCTCATCAGTTTTCCCCTGGTTTTTCATATACATCGCAATACTTGCCGCTCTTTCTGCAAACCTTGGATCATTTACTCTCTTTGCAGCCTCCATATAACCTTCCAAGGCAATTTCATATTGACCTCGTTGGCCTGCCAATTCAGCAGCAAGCAGCATATACATAACATCAGGTGCAATCGCCGTTTTAACCTCTTTAGGCTGAATCTTACTTTTAGTATCACTTGCAGAGTCCTGAGCCTTTGCTTCTTCAGGTTCATCTGTTTTTTCTGGCGAGCCCGCACAAGCAGCGAGTAAAATCAGTCCCAATAATGAAAACAATCTAATAATTAACACGAAAACATCCCATTTGATTTGTTAATACGCACTGCATTTTTATGAATTATCAGAAAAACCCACCAATTCCAGCCACTGTTGCGTTTGATTTGGACAAAGCCATTATATTTTTTAGAATAGACTGACATAAAATCTGCGATTTTTCCGAAAAGCCATCTGTACGGTTAAATGGAACAATTACAGATTTAATCGACGCCCTGCTCTTGGATGCTGAATAATAGAGCACCCATCAAATCTAAAAACATCATAACAATGACATTTCTTTCAGTTGGAATTAATTACCAGACTGCGCCAGTTTCTATTCGGGAGCGACTGGTGTTTCCTGCTGAAATTTTAAAAGCCTCATTGCAAGATTTCTGGCGAATTAAAGACATCAAAGAGGCAGCTATACTTTCAACATGCAACCGAACTGAATTCTATTGCACAGCCAATGCCGCCGATGAACAAATTGTGATCGACTGGGTCGCAAAAAATAAACACATTAATCCATCTGAATTAACCCCCTACTTATACACACATACCGATTCTTCAGTGTGTCGGCACATGTTCCGTGTCGCTTGCGGACTCGACTCCATGATACTTGGTGAGCCGCAAATTCTTGGGCAAATGAAAACAGCGTATCAAGCCGCGCACGAAGCAGGTACTTTAGGTAAACAACTTGGCAAATTATTTCAACATACGTTTACCGCAGCAAAAAAAGTCCGCACCGATACCGCCATTGGTTCCAGCCCAGTATCGATTGCCTTTGCCGCTGTTCAATTAGCCCAACAAATCTTTGATAAATTAAGCGACCAAACCGCATTATTAATAGGTGCCGGTGAAACCATAGAACTCACCGCTCGCCATTTATCCCAGCAAGGCATTGGGCGTATTATCATTGCTAACCGGAGTTATGACAAAGCACATGCCTTGGCAATTCAATTTAACGGTTATGCCATTGCCTTATCGGAATTGCCCAATCATCTTGCTGAAGCCGATATTGTTATCTCATCGACTGCCAGCCAATTACCAATACTGGGTAAAGGCAGAGTAGAAAGTGCGTTAAAAAAACGCAAGCACAAACCTATGTTTATGGTCGACCTTGCCGTTCCTAGAGACATTGAAGCTGAAGTAGAGCAACTTTCAGATGTGTATCTATACACAGTTGATGACTTGCAATCCACCATTGACCAAAATATGCTCTCACGACGCCAGGCTGCTGAAGAAGCGGAAGAAATTATCGACACACAAGTCAATCATTTTTTGGCATGGCTCAGAGCTCAAAACGCACAGTCAATTATTCAAGATTACCGATTACAAGCAGAACAAAATCGTGATGACACCTTACAAAAAGCACTTTCATTATTAAAAAATGGCATGGCTCCCGAAGAAGTACTTAATCGACTAGCGCACAGCCTGACCAATAAACTCATCCATACACCCAGCACTCAAATACGAATTGCCGCAGAAAACGAACGCCATGACTTGGTCGCCGCAGCTCGAGAAATTCTTAAACTAAATTCAACGCAATGAAACCATCAATACAACAAAAATTGGAAAACCTGTGCGAACGTTATGACGAAATCGCTGCCTTGCTCTCAGAGCCGGATACACAAAACAATCAAAATAAATTTCGCGCACTCAGCCAGGAATACGCACAAATCGCGCCTTTGGTTGATTGCTACAAACGCTATGAAAACACATTAGAATCATTGGCTTCGGCTAAAGAAATGGCCACAGATAGCGATCCTGAATTGCGCGAATTAGCTAAAGAAGAAGCACGCGAGACGGAACAGCAACTTGAAGCTCTGGACCAAGATTTACAGGTACTACTGTTACCCAAAGACCCCAACGATAACCGCAATATTTTTCTTGAAGTCCGGGCCGGCACCGGCGGTGATGAAGCGGCTATATTTTCCGGGGATTTGTCGCGCATGTATCAACGCTATGCCGAACGCAAAGGCTGGCAAACTGAAATTATCAGCGAAAGCCATGGTGAACATGGTGGCTATAAAGAAGTCATCCTGCGCGTGTCCGGGCGCGATGTCTATTCGCAATTAAAGTTTGAGTCAGGCACCCACCGAGTGCAACGTGTACCAGAAACAGAATCACAAGGCCGCATCCACACTTCTGCTTGCACAGTAGCAATCATGCCCGAAGTGGAAGAAGTCGACGCCATTGACATTAATCCTGCCGACCTTAAAGTTGATACTTATCGCGCCTCTGGCGCGGGCGGTCAGCACGTCAATAAAACCGAATCGGCAATTCGTATTACTCATCTACCAAGCGGCGTAGTTGTCGAGTGCCAAGATGAACGCTCACAACATAAAAACCGCGCTCGCGCCATGTCACTGTTGGCATCGAGGCTATTATCGGCTGAACAGGAAAAACACCATGCGGAGCAGTCAGCCACCCGGAAGCTGCAAGTAGGTAGTGGCGATCGCTCGGAACGTATCCGCACTTACAATTACCCCCAAGGCCGCTTAACCGACCATCGTATTAATCTTACTCTTTATAAATTGGACGAGATTATGCAAGGTGGCCTGGAACATGTAATACAGCCACTAATCAGCGAACATCAAGCCGAACTATTAACACAGCTGGGCGACGATTAAACAATGCCATGCATACAATCCCTGCTCAGTAAAGCCAAGGATAAACTGGCAACAAGCTCTGACTCAGCGGCTCTTGATGCAGAAGTATTGATGTGTCATGTACTCGGCAAGCCACGTAGTTATTTACGTGCATGGCCTGAAAAGACCTTAAACGCATCAGAAATCGATGCCTATTGGCAATTAATTGAACTAAGGCAACAGGGTCAACCTGTTGCTTATATCACTGGACAAAAAGAGTTTTGGTCTCGTGATTTTATTGTTACGCAGGATGTATTGATCCCTCGACCTGACACCGAAATTCTCATTGAACTTGCGTTAACGCTAATACCCGAACATCAACCGGCCAAGATAATCGACTTGGGCACTGGCTCCGGCATTATCGCCATCACCCTCGCGGCTGAACGGCCTCTAGCAAATATAATCGCCACCGATCAGAGCGTAGCAGCACTCACTTGCGCTAAAAGTAATGCAACAAGACATGAGACAAACAACGTTAGTTTTATCAATAGCAACTGGTTTAACCAAATACCTATTAGCCAATTTGACTTAATCATCAGCAACCCGCCATATATTGCTGAAGACGATATTCATCTCCAACAAGGCGATCTTCGGTTTGAACCGCAATCGGCATTGCGTGCTAAAGACCAAGGGCTTAGTGATATTAAAATCATCATCAGCGAAGCACGTAACCACTTGAAAATCCACGGCTACTTACTCATCGAACACGGCTATAACCAAGAACAACAGATGCAAAAGCTATTTGCCGATTTTAATTACCAACAAATTACTACTTACCAAGACTATGCCAACCAACCCCGTGTCACTCTCGGCCGTTGGCATGGCTAACTTCATTTCCATCAATATTCAGCAAAGACATGAACCCAGACATCCAAATTCCACGCAAAATAACGACCCAGTTACTTCATCTGGCACAAATCTCACCTGATACGGAAGTTTGTGGCTTGATAGGCGGTAAAAATGACTTACCTACTCATTGCTATCCTGTCACCAATATTGCTGATCAACCACAACAGCGTTTTTTACTGGACGCAAAACAACAAATTACTGCCTTGGCTCAAATGCGCGAACGAGGTGAAGAGTTGTTTGCAATCTATCACTCCCACCCAACCGCACCAGCACAGCCTTCCGCTATAGACTTGGAACTTGCAGCCTATCCGGATGCGTTCTATCTTATTATTTCGCTTAACACGAAAGGCGTGCTAGAGATGAGAGGGTTTAGACTAGAACAAGGCCGCTTCAAAGAAGTTACTCTGTCGCTGAGTGAAGAGGCTTAAATTAATCGAGAAAATCGCTATGTCGAGATGAGAGTAGCGGGCGACCCGCTACTCTAAGTGATTGGTTTTAGAATTTATGAGATGGTATCGATACGTTTTACAATTTCGCTAGAAGCAAGCTCCAAACCTTGTTTGTAAAACTCACTGGCTTTGTCTTTGTCACCTTGCAAGTAACTAAGATCGCCCAACAATTGATACGCACTCACCGAAGGCTCAACAGCAATACTACGCAATAAATAGGCTTCGGAGTTGGCATTGTTGCCAGACTTTAAACTTAACTTACCTAAAACATTCAACAGGACAGAGCTATTGGGTTGTACGGAAAGCCACTGTTCTGCCATTTCAATTTGCTTGAAAACGTCATTCGACTCCACACAGCCAAATAATTCCAATAACGTTTCGTTCCAATTTTTCGACACGGCCCTGGCAAGTTCCGCTTCAATTTTTGCACCTGCCCCCACGCCGATCATGGCTGCAAAATAAATAGCCGATATTCCCGGCATATTTTTAATGTACTCGGGGATTTCCGCCCATAACTCTTCACAAACCGAAACATTGCCTTCTGCTGCAGCTTGTCTGAGCAAATTACTAAATGCTTCCGTTTCCAACAGCTTAATCTCTGCTTCCATCAATACTTTATTGGTATTCAGTGAAGGAATTAGCTTGCGAATACCCTCCCAATCACCAGCGCGTTGATAGGCTTGATGCATAAGCTTAAGCACACTGGCATGACCAGGATCTATGGAATGCAACTTAGTTAATGTTTCCAAGGCTTGTTCAAACTGATTGCCCGATAAATGCAATTCGGCCTGGGTCAGGCCAACCACCACATCAGACCCCGGTGCTTGAGCCGCCGCTTGCTTAAGATATTCATCTCTTTTATCAAGCGCACCGCGTGATTGAGCAGCTCTTGCCGCCGTTAAATAATGAATCAACGGCGCGCCACTGTGTGACACATGCTTAATTAATACCTTTTCGGCTTTTTCCCAGTTCCCTTCAGCGGAATCGACAAGGCCGGCAATTAAAGCTTCTTGTGAACGGTTAAATTTAACGTTACGACCACGCTGCTTAAGCTGTCCAGGCAGACGGATTAGCCATCCCAAAAACCTAAAAAACACATAAAAGGCAAAAAAGCCAATGATCAGCGTAACAGTAAACACCACCAACGAGGTTTCTAATGACCAATTGCCAATACCAATTAGGACATAGCCAGGGTTTTCATACCCTCCCAACCAATTACTAGCAAAAAAAGCTACCGCAATGGCGAAAAAGAGCGGCCCCAAAAAATATAAGATATTTTTCATTTTTTACTCTTTTTAGCTGGCTCGGGCTTTGGTGCTTCAACGGGTTTTTCAGCATCTGGGGCTTTTTCTGTATTTACAACAGGAGGTGCTGCTACCGCTGGTGTTGATGGGGCTGGACTTGTCGGCTCATTAATCGGTGAGGCTTTATCAGCCTCAATTCTTAACTTAGTAATATCCTTCAACAGTTTCAACGATAAGCTGATGTCAGGATATTGGTTGTGCATATTAACTGCATTTAGCCGGTCTAACTCGGCGATAAACGCGCTAGTGTCTGCGTTCGTGGCAAAATTATGTTCAGCCCATTTTTTTGCATCTGCTAAGCCAACCTGATACAGCGCCTGATTTTGTTGAACCAAGGCAATTTTGACCATTTCCAGCTTCACCCTGAGCTGCTCTCTGATGAATTCAGCTTGCTGAGGTGTCAAAATCTCTTTAATAGGTTGTTCAGTGTGTCGAATGGTAACAATGCCTTCCAACTGCTCAAGGGCGGAGTCAACCAGCCCAGAAGTTTCTTTATCTGCTGCAGGTTCTTTTTTAGCGGCCTCAGTTTCAGCCGTAGGCTCAGCCAACGCTTTCCCCGAATAGGGTAAAAATAGTACCAAGCCATTAACACGATCTTCTAAGGATTGAATAGTTCCGTAAATGCCTACCGTATCAATAACGGTAATGTTACTAAGCGCGGCGATCTCTTTGGCAATTTGCTCCCTTACTTTGAAGCCACCGGCATCGCCACTTTCACGCAGTCGCTGATCTGCTGCTTCCAACGCTGCTCGAGTGGTATTGATGTCACCACTTAAATACAGTCGTTGATTAGCAACTGTTAGCAAATACTCGGCATCGGCTATCAACCAATCACCACGAGTTTTGCCTAACTGACGCTGTACTTGAGAGATCGAATCACTTAATTCTTTGCGTGCGCTATCAAGTTTTTCGTTATGTAATTGTGAAAAATCTGCGAGGGTTTTATTGAAGTGTTCGTTTTTACCCGCAGAATCGGCTTCTAAAGTCGCCAATTGCGACTGAATAGCCGCCAGCTGAGACTGATAGCCACTGATTTGCTTTGATACTTCTAAGAGCTGCATATCGCCTTTAT
>JAUYMX010000561.1 GCA_030699345.1 Methylococcaceae bacterium | reverse complement strand
GCATGCACCTCGTTATGCAGCAAAAAGCGTTGCGGATGATTTTCTGGGATGGGGAACAAGTTAGTCACGGGCTTATAATGTGCTCGAGCAGATAACGGTTTTTAGGCGGGTAGACCGATCACTGATTGGCGGTCATAATGTGGTTATTTAAAGCAACCCGTTAACAGCCACATCCTTGTGGCGTGTTGGTATTATTGGCTAGATGCGTCGTCGCTAGGTACAAAGGTACTTTTGTTCAGTCCAGAATACACTGGGCACCAGCCTGAATAACCAGTAGCAACCAGAACCAAACCAATCAAGAGTAAAGCAATTTTTGCTGTAAAAACTGAAATGACCAGTAAGGCAATACCTGCATATAAGCGATATTTCTTTTCCTTTTCGCCGACGTTATGTTCAAACTTAACCATGCGTTTATAATCAAAACTCATCTTATATTCCTTCTGTGTTGTTTGTAATTTTTATCAATAGCCCAAGCTATTGTAACGCAAAGCAATATACAGAGCTCCCCAAAATCTGCAAGTGATAATCCCCCATGGATGTAACCTCAATAATTGATTCTTTAAACGATGCTCAGCGCGCGGCAGTTACTGCTCCGTCTCAGCCGATGCTGGTGTTGGCCGGTGCCGGTAGCGGTAAAACCCGGGTTTTGGTGCATCGAATTGCCTGGCAGATTCAGGTTTTAGGCGTGCCTGCGTACAGCATTTTAGCGGTGACTTTTACCAACAAAGCTGCCAAAGAGATGCGCGGCCGGATTGAAGAATTACTTAATATTTCTGCACAGCCATTGTGGATCGGCACTTTCCACGGCATTGCGCATCGCTTGTTACGTCGACATGCCAAACAAGCCAAACTGCCGGAAACCTTTCAGGTGATGGATTCCAGCGATCAGTTGCGCGTTATCAAACGTTTGCTGGCTTCGCTTAATCTTGACGAAGCTCAATGGCCCGCCAAACAAATGCAGTGGTATATCAACGCGCAAAAAGATGAAGGTATTCGTGCCCGGCACATGGCCGATTCCGGCGATATGTTGCAGCGGCAGATGGTTACTATTTACCGTGCGTATGAAGAGTTGTGCGATCGTTCAGGCTTGGTCGATTTTGCCGAATTATTGCTGAGGGCGCATGAGCTGTTGCGTGACAATGAAGACGTGCTGGCGTTTTATCAACAACGCTTTCGGCAAGTGCATGTGGATGAGTTTCAGGATACCAATACCATTCAATACGCCTGGCTGCGGCTGTTGACGCAGGGCAAAGACAATATTTTCGTGGTCGGTGATGATGATCAATCCATTTACGGCTGGCGCGGCGCGAAAATTGAGAACATTTACAGTTTTCAAAAACATTATCCCAATCACCAAGTTATCAAGCTGGAACAAAACTACCGCTCGACCGGCAATATTCTTAAAGCCGCCAACAAAGTCATCGCTAATAACGACGGCCGTATGGGCAAAGAGTTATGGACTGAGTCCGGCGATGGCGAACCGATTGCGCTTTACGCCGCTTTTAATGAGCAGGACGAAGCGCATTTTGTCGTTGAACGCATTCGCTCTTGGGTGAATGACGGTGGCTTGCGATCCGATGTGGCGATATTGTATCGATCCAACGCCCAATCCCGGCAATTTGAAGAAAAACTGATGACCACCGGCACGCCATATCGCGTCTACGGCGGTTTACGCTTTTTTGAACGTGCGGAAATCAAAAATGCGCTAGCGTATTTACGACTGACTTCCAAT
>JAUYMX010000553.1 GCA_030699345.1 Methylococcaceae bacterium | reverse complement strand
GTTGGACTTTACGCCCTCGGGCGAAGAAGAAACCGGGCGCGTCACACTTGAACTGAAAGCCAATGCCAAAGGCAAAGTGGCGATTTCAACCGTCACTATTCGCGCTCGAGACATCGCCAATAAAACGATTACCGAAATTTTTATGGCGAAAGGCTTTCTGAAAGAAACGTCTGAGCTGATCCACTCTTATGACGATGCCGCCGGGCGTTATTTTGAATGGTGCGGTCAATCCGGCGCCCAGTTCTGAGGCAAAGGCACCGGCTTTTATGCAGAAGATCCCACCGCCTCTCATCGCAACACCGATTGGGCGCGTAAGGATGTCGTAGTGTTATCGACTGAAGGCGGCACAGCGCGCCTGGTATGCGATGAAAGCATCTTGAGCGACCGCGCCTTAACTGTCGATGCCAAAGGCGACATTCTGGCCAAATATCTACGCAAAGCCGCCAAAAGTAATCGCTACGACTGCAAGGTCGAAAATGAAGTTGAAGCCTCGCAAACAGAAATCCCCAAAGGTTTATTCACCGAACTGCCGGTACATTGCTACCTGCTGATGTTCCATCTGGAATTGCATCATCATTTATGGGTGCATGTGAATGATCTCACCCCTTATCGCTATCAACCGGAATTAAAACAAAAACTGATTCTGCGCGAAGAGCAAATTGATTTGATCGACATCCTGACTGCCGAAATGGATGTGTTGATGGATGACATTGTCGAAGGCAAATCCGGCGGCACCACGGTCTTGTGCGCAGGACCTGCCGGGGTTGGTAAAACTTTGACCGCCGAAGTCTATTCGGAAATCATCAAACGGCCGTTGTACCGAGTGCATTCCGGACAACTCGGACTTAATGTCGGTGAAATGGAAAAAGCCTTAAAAGACGTGTTAACCCGCGCCCAACGTTGGGGCGCGGTAATGCTGATCGACGAGGCCGATGTTTACATCAAGCGCCGTGATAACAACATCGCGATGAATGCTGTGGTCGGGGTATTTTTACGGGTGCTCGAATATTTTAACGGCTTGCTGTTTTTGACCACTAACCGCGTCGATGACATTGATGAAGCCATTGTTTCCCGCTGCATCGCGTTGATTAAATATTACCCTCCGGACGGCGAGGCACGCCGCCAGATTTGGCGAGTCATGGTCAATCAATTTGAACTGGACGTCGATGCGCATTTAATCGATCAATTGGTGGACAGTTTCCCGGATGCGACTGGACGCGACATCAAAGGACTCTCCAAACTGGTCGCAAAGTTTTGTCAGCATAAACAAGTTCCCCCGACCTTGGACGTATTCAAGCGTTGCTCAATATTTAGGGGCATGGATCTCGAGAAATCCACAGAAAATGCACTAAGTTAGAACATTAATAGCGAATAAAGCCGCTCTTTGGTGCAAAAATTAGCTCCATACAACCAATAAAAAACACTAACTAATTGAAAATTATCAATATTATTTTTTGGCATCGATAGTGCAATGTAATTAATGCATATATCTTTTTCATGTTGCCACTCCTGTGTTGGTACCTTTGGCGTCCTATTTTCCTCGGATAGGGCGCCTTTTTTTGCCTGGTAATTCTTGTTTAACCCAGGTAAATCAGACCTTCCCAAAATATGGCAGTAGGCAAATCCTTAACGTAAGGATGCTCTACATAAATAATTAAACATCAACAACTGTAATAATTGGCATCGTTAATGCTTTATATTTTATGTCATACCCTTTTTTAGGTTTAGTGCTCCTGGGCTTGGCACTTTTGGCGCCCTATTTACTCGAAATAGGGCGCTTTTTTTTGCCTGGCAATCTTGCTTACCTCAAGTAAATTAAGGTTATTCAAGATTATGGCAAATGATTTGCTTATTAATCTAGTGTGTCTTAACTACATAGCTCAGGCCGCTATTAACAAGGCGGATAGCGACACACAAATAACAAATGTATTTTAATTGTCAGCTTTACAACAATCTTTCCAACACTTGAGGGATGACTTTTTTAAAGTCATTAACAATATGATGAAATTTAAAACCATCTCCATTGCCGATTCTGAAGCTCTTATTAAAGAAGCAAAACCCATGATCTTGGATTGCCGGGATATGAAAGATTACAAAGCGGGACATTTAGACGATGCCCTCCACGTTCACGAAGGCTTAAAAGAATCATTGGTCAAACGCGGCGATAAACAGCGCAGTCTGCTCATTTATTGCTATTACGGTCATGCCAGCGAACATCTGGCCGAATTCTTTAGCGATTTCGGTTTTAAGGATGTCTACAGCTTGGAAGGCGGCTATTCGGGCTGGAAAGAAAAACATCAGGAAGCATGATGAAGCCTGAAATACGGGATTGGTTACAAAATAACTATTTTTCTGTAGCCCAGCCGGTAGTAATAAACAATGACGGCATATACCCGCTGATCTTGGCAAGTCAGCAAGGTCGTCGTGATGTGATTGAATTTTTGCTTGAACAACATGCCGAACTGGATGTTTTCGATCAATACGGCAATAACGCTTTATGGGCCGCTTGTTATGCCGACAACAGCGACTGTATTAAGGCACTGATACAAGCCGGCATAAATATTAATCATCAAAACTCCGCCTCCGGTGCAACGGCCTTGATGTTTGCGGCTTCTAGCGGCAGAGAACAGGTTGTTGAACAGCTCTTAGCGGCGGGCGCTGATCCAACACTTAAATCGCACGATGATTTCACCGCGTTAGATTTAGCCTCCACCAGAAAAATACTTAAATTATTATCAAAACGTATGTATTCAGTCCCCCTCTTTGAAAAAGAGGGGTTAGGGGAGATTTTTAAATAAATCCCCCTCAATCCCCCTTTTTCAAAGGGGGAAGTCAATAGTTACTCCAAATTTATTAAATCAGGAGATTAAAATGGAAGCATTGCCCCGTGAACTAGCCTTACGCATCGCCTTGGCATCGCGCATATTGCCTGGTATCGACGTCCCCAGGCTGCTGGAAATATTGCATGAAAAAGTAGGCTCACCCTTAGATGATGAAAAATTAAAGTCCATCACCGTCACCAATCTTAAAACCGGCCTAGGCAGCCTGGACGGTGAAGAAGACGGCGAGGACATCGGCATCGGTTTAGCCAATATCAAACTGGCCGTGCGTTATCTGTGGGGCGACGAGGCCGAAGATGAAGACCTACCGGAAATCTTGCCCTATAAAGACGGCGACCTGCCCGATTCAATCCGTGTGGCGATAGGTTCCAACAGCGGCGCGTTAATTAACGGCCACTTCGGTTCTTGCATCCGTTTTCTGGTGTATCAGTTGTCGCAGGATGATTACCGACTGGTTGATATACGTTCAACAATTGAGGCTGATAGCGCCGAGGATAGAAACCTGTTTCGTGCCAATTTAATCAAAGACTGTCACGTCATGTTCGTGCAGTCGATCGGAGGACCGGCGGCCGCTAAAGTGATCCGCGCCGACATTTACCCAATCAAGATTCCGGACGTCACCGAAGCAGTCGATCAGTTAAAGGAATTCCAAAAAGTGTTCGATGCCCCGCCGCCCTGGTTTGCTAAGGCCTTGGGACGTTCAGCTGAAGAGCGGGTAAGGTTTAGTCATGATGAGGCGTATTAAGAAGTCTCTAACAGGTTTCGTTCATGGTGAGTTTGTCGAACGCTCTCCTGAGCGTAGTCGAAGGGCATAAACGAAACCGATGTTTCCACGTAGGGTACGCATTGCGTACCATTTCCAAACACCACTCCCAAATCCCAGTAAAGGTACGCGATGCGTACCCTACGGAATTATCCGCCCCAACCCTCGACAAGATCACGATCTTGCGTTTCCTGGTTACGCTCCTGCGCATCCAGGAAATCAGCTGGGACATCCGGAAAATTTCAAGCTAGTTGTCGCCTCAGTGTAAATTTATTATGCGGTTATTTTGTTCTGGTTGGTACGCTCCTGAGTGGTTTTATGTTGGGTTTCGGCATGATCTGGATTCAAATGAACCGTATGGATTCTGTTCC